>JAAFHE010000344.1 GCA_013298265.1 Lysobacterales bacterium
CCGCAGCGCGGCGCCGCGGAGGAGCTGGTCAAGCTCAATCTTGGCCTGGCCATGGGCGTCAACGTGATGCTCTATCTCGACGACATCCAGCACCTGTCGGCGGAGTTCCTGCAGAAATTCATTTCCCTGGCCGATGGAACGCGGCGCATCGACGCCGTCATCGACGGCGAGGCGCGCACGCTGGACCTACGCGGCAAGCGCTTCGCGCTGGTCATGGCCGGCAACCCCTATACCGAATCCGGCGAGGTGTTCCGCATCCCCGACATGCTCGCCAACCGTGCCGACGTCTACAACCTCGGCGACGTGCTCAGTGGCCGTGAAGCGCTGTTCGCCGACAGCTATATCGAGAACGCGCTGACTGCCAACGCGCTGAGCGCACCGCTGGCCGAGCGGCCGCGCAGCGAGATCCTCGCCATGCTGCGCGCCGCGCGCGACGACAGCGCGCTGGCGGGCGAACTGCCCGGCGGCGCACAGGCACTGGAACTGGTCAAGCGCATGGTCGCGGTGCGCGACGTGCTGATGCGGGTCAACGCGGCCTATGTCGAAAGTGCCGTGCAGGACGACGCCTATCGCACCGAGCCTGCGTTCAAGCTGCAGGGCAGCTACCGCAACATGAGCAAACTCAGCGCCCAGCTGAGCCCTCTGCTGACGCCGGGCGAACTCGATGCGCTGATCCGCGACCATTACCGCGGCGAAGCGCAGACGCTCGGCGCGCGCGCTGAGGAAAATCTGCTGCGTCTGGCGCAGATCCTTGGTGCGCCGACCGCGGAGGAGACCGCGCGCTGGAAGGAGCTCGTGGAGAATTTCCGCCGTCTCGCGCGCCAGGGCGGCAAGGACGCCGACGGCGCCACGCGCATGGCGCAGACCTTGTCCGACATCGCCCTGCAGCTCGAAAAGCAGGGAGAAGCCAGCAAGGGTCTCGGTGAGGCACTCGGCGCGCTAGTAACCTTGAGCGACATTCACACTGCGCTGCAACGCGAGCCGCGGCTTGAAGCACCGCCGGCGCTCAGCGAGGCATTGGCGCGCATGGCCAAAGCCTATGAGGAAACGCTGGTGCCGCTGGTTTCGGCGCTGCATCACAAGATGACGCTCGACCACGATATCTGGGATCAGGTGCGGCATCTGCGCAGCGGCATCGACGCGTTGGTCAAACGCGGCGGCAACACCTGAAGGACTGGGGCTTCCGCGAGGAACTTTCCGTCAGACGGGAAATTGGCTCTTTTGCATCCGCTGCGCCGCCGCGGCAGCGGGATGTGCCGCTGCTCGCGGTTGACAGGCTTTCGGGCGAAACGCGTTGGCAACGGTGCGGCGCTGCTTAGCTGACGCAGCGCCGCGGTGTCGACCGTGCTGTGCTTGCATCGGCTTGCCGGCGCGGTCAGTGCCGGTCAAGCCGTCAGCTACCCTTGCTGTACGGCCCGCCCGGTTATCACGGCGCGCAACCGCCCATGCGCCTGAGGTCCAGCGTGCCCCGAAGTCCGGCATGCAGGCCGGCGTTGCTGCCGGGGTCGAAACGGTACTCCAGCGCAGCGCGGTCGCAGCCTTGCATACGCAGCACGGTGGTGCCGACGATGGTGGCGTTTGTTGTCGGTGCGTTGTCGAACGTGCCGCCGGTGGTGCGGATCAGTTTCGCCTCGACACTGCCGTTGCGGGCCTCGGCGAGATTGCCCTGCAGCGTGAACCAGTGCTGCTGTGTGGCTTCGTCGGCATTGCCCTGCGGGTCATAGGTAAACCAGGTAGCGAAGAACACGCCGTCCGGCTGGATATTGAGCTGCAGTCCCTGGCCGACGGTCGACTCGTCATACCAGGCACCGGACTGGCGTGCATCGAAGCCGTTGGCTGCGGGCCGTGCACCGGAACCGGGCCGGGTGCTGCTGTCGGCCATGACGCAGGTCTGCGTGGCCGGGGTCACGCGTGACAGGGTGATGGTGCCGGAAGCAGGCGCGAAAGCCGGGTCTGCGCTGTCGATGTTGTAGTTGAGATGGGCGCGTTCGCAATCGAGGAAACGCAGACGTGCTCGCCCGACGACGCGGGGCGATACTGTCGGACCCGCATCGAAGTTGCCACCGGTGGTCTGCAGCACCGGCAGATCCAGTTCCTTCGTGCCGGGCGCGACGTTGTTGGCCTGCAGAGTGAACCAGCGCTGGTGGCGCGACTCGTTGCCGGATGCAGCGGTGTAGGTAAACCAGGCCGCAAACAGCGTGCGCGAATCGGCCAGCCAGTCGACGGAGAGTCCCTGGCCATTGGTATACGGCGCGTGCCAGAGGCCGGCAATACCCGGCTGGTCGATGCGGGTCGCCGCCGGTTCGCGCAGCACGTCGCCGAGCGACTGGGCAACGGCGGTCTGGCCTGCACCCTGGTCAAGGACCGTATAGGCCGTTCGCACGTCGCCTGTGCTGCTCAGCGCGAGCACGGCCGGCTGCGCGCACAGGCCGTTGCAGTCGATGATGCGTTCGGCTCGGAGCAGGCCATTGCCGGCGTCCAGCTGCGTGAGCTGCAGACGATTGCCGCGACTGCTGATCAGCACCACGTCGCTACCGTCGGCGCGCAGGCCGAACTGCGGTCCCTGCAGCCGCGCGGGCAGCGGGTCGGTGGTCCGGTGGGTCCAGAGCAAGGCACCGTTCGCGCCGGAAAACTTGCTTGTCGCGTAGGTTTGCGTGACGTCGCTGGTGTGGCGGTTGGACTGAGTGGCGTAGACGGCGCTGCCGTGAGCGACGAGCCTGGGCGCGTCGTGCAGGTCGGACTGCGATTGCCAGGCGATCAGGCCGTTGCTGCCGATCGCCATGAGCACGGTGCTCCGGTCGCTCGACGAACCGCGCAGCGAACCGTTGGCGTAGACGCGTCCGTCCGCATCTGTGACGAAGGGCGCGCCGTAGGTGCCGATCGGGCTTGGACTCAGGCGATACTGCCGCACGCCGCCGACGTCATAGCGTTCGATGCTGTCGGCGAAGGCAAGTGTCACGTGACCGTCGTCGTCGACGCCAAGGTTGAGCAGCGGGCTGCTGCCGCTGATCACCGGCGTGGTGTTCGTGCCGTCGTTGATCTGTACGCGATGACTGGTTTGCGTGGAGGTCACCAGGATCGCGCGACCGCCGCGTATCGGCGCCATGAGTGCGCGATCCGGCGTGGTGTTCGGCGTGCCGACTGGTGGGTCATAGGCAGGCGCCGAAAACGGGGCACCGAATGACTTGCCGTCGCTACCGCGCAGGCAGAATGCGGTGAGGCGCTTCGGTCCGGCGGCGTAGTCCAGGGATGCGGCTGTCGAATTGACGCAAACCAGCCCATGCTTCGCGCTGACCGTTGCATTGGTGATCAACAGCGGGTCAGGCAGCACCTTGCGCCAAAGCAGTCTGCCGCTGGTATCGATCCGTGTAAGCGTCGCGAGGCTCACGGTGCGCCCGGTAGGCGGTGTATAGGGACCTCCGCTGTGTTCGTACTCGCCCTGGGTCAGCAGATAGCTGCTGTCGTCGTCACCGACTGCCGCGGCGAGCAGCGTCAGCACGTCGCGCTCGTCCGCTGTGCCCAGCGTGAGTTCCCGGATCGCCGCGCTGTTGCCGACGCCGATCAGGCGCGTGCGATAGGGGGACGGCTCTTTTTCGCGGCCGAGGACCAGCCATTCGCCGTTGCTGCCGGCCGTCAGCTGCAGCGCGT
This sequence comes from Lysobacterales bacterium, assembly GCA_013298265.1. Classification (GTDB taxonomy): domain Bacteria; phylum Pseudomonadota; class Gammaproteobacteria; order Xanthomonadales; family Rhodanobacteraceae; genus Tahibacter. Next base: position 3,649 of record JAAFHE010000344.1, read on the forward strand.
TGTCGAACGGCAATGTCTGCTGGCGTTCGTTGCCGTCGGCGCGCCGTTGCACAAGCAGGTCCGAAGTGCTGGTCCCGCAGAGGTTGGCCACGGTGTCGCCGCTCACATCGAACTGCAAGTCCGCGGCCGGCGTGGTCGACCCGGCAGGGCAGTAGGGTTTTTCCCAGGCCAGCGCGCCGTTGGCATCGATACGCACCAGTTTGTGGGTGTCTGAGACGGTGGCGAGATACAGCGAACCATCCGGTCCGCGACGGGTGGCCACCACCTGCGATGAGCCGCTCAGGAAGACTTGCCGGCTGGAGACCTGCTGTCCGCTCGCATTGACGCGCGTGATCCACAGATTGTTCCCGGTGATGCCGATCACGTCCGCACCGCCGTTGGCATCGGCCACGACGCGCTGCGCGCGCGCGCTCGCACCCGGCAGATTGAGACGCCACAGCACTGCCGCGGATGCGTCTCGGCGGGTCAGGTCGGCGTCGGCCGGAGCCGCGATGCTGTGGGTCAGCTCGATATCACCGCCGCCGGGCAAGGCAGCAAAGTCGACGAGGGTGTTGTAGGCCAGGGCAAGCGGTGGAATTCCATCGCTGCCGGGCCAACTGCTGGCCAGGACCTGACCTTGAGCGCCGATCTGGTAGAGGAGGTTGATGTTGCGGTAGTCCAGGCCGGCGATCCAGGTCGTGCCGTCGCGGAGAATGCTCAGACCCTTGCAGGGCGCCAGATTCAGGTCCACATGCCATGTCGCGCGTCCATCCGGCTCGATACGCTGCAAGCGGCACTGGCTGTCGTACGCGATCAGTCCGCCGTCCGCAGTGGCCACGCCTTTGTCGAAAAAGGCGGGATAGAGATCGATGCCCAGCGCCTTGCGATACCGGGTGGTGCTGCTGCCGTTGGCTTCGGTGTGACGGATGGTCGCGCGGTCGAAGCTCCAGATGGCTTCATTGCGTCCGACCGCGAAACGGACCGGGTTGTAGTCTTGCGCGGTCAAGGGTTCGATGTAGCGCCATTCGGCGGCGGGTGCCGCGCTCAGTGGTGCGAGTCCCGCGACCAGCAGGATGACTAGCCGGCGCAGCCGTCCGGGCGAATTTGTATCAATGTGCATAGTAGTGTCCCTTCTCTTTTGTCTCGCCCACGATCGGTGTGCCGGCGAGCGGAATGGCGGCCTTGAATCCTGTGCGCCCGGGCAGCAAGCGCTGCGGCAGTCAGCGATGCCGGCCGGCGACCGGCATTCGCGTAGCGCGAAGCGGTCGTGGTCCGGATGTTTTCGCACTACCGGTCACTGTGACGCGGAATCGGGGATCTTCCCCCCAAAAAGGAATCGCAGGCGTACCGAGCGAAAACCATCGCCTCATACGCCGAGACCGCCTTGCGGCGGTCTCGAAAAAACGGATGAGAAGTCGCGCAGTCGCGCCGTCGGCAGGCCGCGTGCGATGGACCGGACGG
>JAAFHE010000345.1 GCA_013298265.1 Lysobacterales bacterium
GCCACCTGCCGGTCGTGGCGCATGGTCAGGTCGTCGGTGTGGTCTCGATCGGCGATCTGATCAAGGCGGTGATCGACACGCAGGCCGAGGAACTCGCTCAGCTGCAGCGCTACATCGCAGGCTAGCCGATGCTGGCTGCTGCCGACCGCGGTCGCGGCCGATTGCCAGCACCGTCGCTTTCGCGGACGATGCGCGCCTTTCCCTGTCCGCTGGACTTTCGTGGGCCGCATCAACGACCCCAATCATGAGCGCCTGGAGCGGCTGCTGGCCGACTACGGCGCCAAATTGCGCGCGCTCGTGGCGACCCACGGCCTGGCGCGGCACGGCATCGACGCCGACGATGTCGAGCAGGAAGTCCGCATCCGTCTCTGGCGTGCGATCGAGCGTGACCGGTCCGCGGCCTTTCATGCGTCTTATATCCAGCGAGTGGTAGCCAGCACCGTGATCGACGCCCTGCGTCGCGCCCAGGTTCGAGCTACCGAGCCGCTGCCCGAGGAGTCCGATGACGGTTTTCAGCCGTTTCCGGACCGGAATCTCGGGCCGGAGGAACGCGCCAGCGGTCATCAGCACGTCGAGAAGCTCAGAGGCTGTCTCAATGCGTTGCCGGAACGCCGGCGTCTGCCGATCAGTTTGCATCTGCAGGGCTTCGCCTTGCAGGAAATCGCGGACATCGTCGGCACTTCGGCTGAGGCAGCGCGGAAATTGGTTTCGCGCGGAATGGACGAACTGAAAGACCGTCTGCGCGAGGTAGGAGCCGGAGATTTCGATGACTGAGTCGCGCCTTTCCCAGCTATATCGCTCATCGACGCAGCCGCAGACGCTGAGCGCCCGCGCGCTGATCGATGCGGAGACTGCCGTACGCGCGGCCCAGGGCCGGGTGGTGCCGCACGAGCGTGATGAAGTGGCGGCGGCCCTCGCCGGGTCTTCGGCGCACGCGGATCTGGTGCAGTTCCTGCGTGCGCTCGAGCCGGCGTCAGCCGAGTTGGCGCAGGGGCTTGCTCGCACTGCCACGCATGCGTCGCGGGAACGCAGCCGTCGCGAAACGCATCGGCGCATGCCGCAACGCGGCTGGCAATGGGGCGCGGTCGCGGCGAGCCTGGTTGCGGTCATCGCCCTGTTCGTGATGCGTGACGCCGGTCGGCCGCACGACAGGCTGCAGGCGCAACTCCCGCATAGCGCCGGAGGCGATGTGATTTTTGACGGCAGTCTTGAGGCGGCGGTCGCAGGTCATGCGGCTGGCGACAGCATCTTCCATGCATCCGGCGACGATGAGGTCACGCGGGACCGTATCTTCTCGGCGCGCTGGGGCGGCTGAGACCGGCAGCCGTCGTGCATGATGGTGCAGTTCGCGGGTCGCACACGTATCTGGGCAGCAACGCCTTGTCGGCAGATGTGTCTGCCGCTTGCGTGCTGCTGGCCAAGGTCTCGGCTGACTGAGTACGCTGAGTTGGGCAACCGAAAAAACCCCGCTATCCGGCGGGGTTTTTTTGCTCAGGCAGCGACCGAACTCGCGTGCTCGCGTGTCGCGGCAAAGCGGATTTCCGGCCAGCGCTCCTGGGTCAGCTGCAGGTTGACCCGACTCGGCGCCAGATAGACCAGCTCACCGGCGGCGTCGATGGCGAGGTTGTTGGCCGCCTTGTCGCGGAATTCCTCGAGCTTCTTCGCGTCCTTGGCGTGAATCCAGCGTGCCGTGCTGACGGTAATCGGCTCGAAGACGCATTCCACGCTGTACTCGTCCTTGAGCCGGTAGGCGACCACGTCGAACTGCAGCACACCGACTGCGCCGAGGATGAGGTCGTTGGACATCAGCGGCTTGAAGAACTGGGTCGCGCCTTCCTCGGATAGCTGCGCGAGTCCCTTCTGCAACTGCTTCATCTTGAGCGGATCCTTCAGGCGCGCGCGGCGGAACAGTTCGGGCGCGAAATTCGGGATGCCGGTGAAGCTCAGCGGCTCGCCTTCGCTGAAGGTGTCGCCGATGGAGATGGTGCCGTGATTGTGGATGCCGATCACGTCGCCCGGATATGCCTCGGCGACGATCTCGCGATCCGAGGCCATGAAGGTCAGTGCGTTGGCGAGCTTCATTTCCTTGCCCGTGCGCACATGGAACGATTTCATGCCGGCCTCGAAGCGGCCCGAGCAGATGCGCATGAAGGCAACGCGGTCGCGATGCATCGGATCCATGTTCGCCTGGATCTTGAACACGAAGCCCGACATCTTCTCTTCCGCCGGCGCGATCTCGCGCGTCGTCGTGCCGCGCGGCCGCGGCGAGGGCGCGTGTTCGACGAAGAAGTCCAGCAGCGGCTGCACGCCGAAGTTGTTCACCGCCGAACCGAAGAACACTGGCGCGAGGCGGCCGGCGAGGTATTCGTCGAGATCGAAGGGGTGCGACGCGCCTTCGACCAGCTCCAGCTCGTCGCGCAGTTCGTGCAGCATGTCGGCGCCCAGGCGCACCTGCAGTTCCGGGTCGTCGAGCGACGCGAAGATCGTCGAGTCCTGGCGCGTGAAATTGCGCCCCGGCTCGTACAGATGCACTTCGCCGCTGACCAGATGGTAGACGCCCTTGAGGCGGGAACCCATGCCGATCGGCCAGGTGATCGGCGCGCACTGGATCTTGAGCACCGACTCGACCTCGTCGAGCAGTTCGATCGGCGAGCGGCCTTCGCGGTCGAGCTTGTTGATGAAGCTCATGATTGGCGTGTCGCGCAGGCGGCAGACTTCCATGAGCTTGATCGTGCGTTCCTCCACGCCCTTGGCACAGTCGATGACCATCAGCGCCGAGTCGACTGCGGTCAATACGCGGTAGGTGTCCTCGCCGAAATCCGCATGGCCTGGTGTGTCGAGCAGGTTGACAATATGTCCCTCGTACGGGAACTGCATTACCGACGAGGTCACCGAAATGCCGCGCTCCTTTTCCAGCGCCATCCAGTCCGAGGTCGCGTGGCGCGCGGCCTTGCGCCCCTTGACGCTGCCGGCCATCTGGATCGCTCCGCCGAACAGCAGCAGCTTTTCGGTCAGCGTGGTCTTGCCGGCATCGGGATGCGAAATGATCGCGAAGGTGCGGCGACGCCGCGTTTCGGTGAGGTGGTCGGACATGAGGGCGGCGCAGTGCGCCGGGGCGCGGCTGCGTGGGTCGTCTTGAAGGGGGGCGGATTATAGCCGTTGCGCGCGGTGGCCGTGCCGTCCCCAGGTGGCGTCGCGACCGGCGCGGAGGTCAGTTTCCCGCTGCCGCTGCCGCCGTCGAGTCAGCCGGCTGCAGGTCCAGCGGCCCATCACGCCCGCGCATCCGGAACGGCACCGAAACCAGCTTCATGCCGCGGTTGAGCTGTACGCAGAAATGAAGATGCGGGCCGGTGGAGAAGCCCGTGTTGCCGGATTCGCCGATCTTCTGGCCGACATAGACGTGCCGGCCGGTCTGCACGCCGACGCTTTCGGGTTTGAGGTGGGCATAGACGGCCATGCTGCCGTCGCGGTGCAGAATGCGTACGAGGTTGGCGCGGCTGGCGAATTTTTCCTTGTCGAGACCCGCGCCGTAGTAGTCGTCCTGGACTTCCATGACGACGCCATCGCGAGCGGCCAGGACCGGGGTGCCTTCGTCGGCGGCGGCGTCGATCGCATAGCGCGACTCCTCGCTCGTATGGCTGAATGCGCCGTCGAAGCCCTGATGTATGCGCACCGGGTATTCGCCCAGCGGCCAGCGGTACTCGCTGTCGTCGTGCTGCGCCTGAGGGCTGCCGGGAATGGCGCGCAGGGCCAGTTCGAAACCGGCGGGCTGGGCCAGGTCGGTCTGCTGCAGGCTGGCGAGCACGCGTTCTTCACGCGCCTGCATCGTCACGGTCAGCGGCAGCGGCGGATCCGTCGCGATGTTGCGCACCTCGCCGACGCTGAGTTCGATCTGGGCCGGCCCGGAGAAATGATTGAACACGCGCGCCTGGCGCTGGCTGTTCTGGCCTTCGATGCGTAGCTGCACCATCGGCGTCTGCTCGGCCTTCACCACGGTTTCCTGCACCGGCCGATCGGTTGCCGGCGGGCGGTCGGTGAAGTGGGTGACGCCCTTTTCGTCGATGAATTTGTATATTTTCTTTGCTTCCGGCGCGGTGGCGGACAACAGCAGGAAGGCGGCGGCAACGAGGGCAGAGACTTTCATCGCCCGATTGTAGGGGCTGGCAGGTCGGGCTGCACCGCCGCGGGACGGGACAGATGCCGAGGCTGTGGGCCTGGTCCGCCTTTCTCACACCCGTACTGCTGCCGTCGCCGAGACGCCGTGCTGGCGCGCGCTGCCCCCTCGTGTCGGCTCGACGTCGCGTCGGCTACGCCTTCGCTGTCACTGAAGTCCGCGGCGCGCATCAGCACGGCGTCTCGACAGCTTCGCTACGAACGGGTGCAAGAAAGGCGGGTTAGGCAATTTGGATATATAGGCGTTTAGACGTCTAAACGTCCATTGACGAACTGACTCGAACTGACTACAGTCCCGGCCCACGATCCATCGAGACCGGCTGAGGGAAAGGCCCTTGGAAGCCGGGGCAACCGACGGGAAACCGCACGGTGCCAACTCCTACGGAGGCGCAACGCGCCATGCCGAGAGATGGGTAGCAGCAATCGTCCGGGCTCCGGGCGTTCTTGCCGCGCCCGTCGCCGGTTCTCCGGGGAGCTCGATCACGAGCCCGGAGAATTGCATGAGCCTTGCCAGCGCCAGTTCCTTCGCCACCTTCGACACGGCGCCGTTCGCCTACGAGACCGCGGCGTTCCTGCAGCCGATTCCGCGTCCGGCGCACAGCGAAGCGGTGGTGCGCATCACGCCGAAGTACGGTCGTGGCGCCGCGACAGTCACGCTGCGCTATCTCTGGCACGGCTGCGCCGAGGCGCCGACCGTCATCGTCCAGGGCGGCATTTCGGCCAGCCGCGACGTCTGCAGCGTCGGCGCTGTCGTCGGCTGGTGGGACGCTCTCATCGGCAGCGGCCATGCGATCGATCTGGAACGCTGCCGCGTGCTCAGCATCGACTGGCTGGCCGCGAGCGATCTCGACGGTGCTAGCGCCGTATCGAGCGAAGACCAGGCCGACGCACTGGCGGCGCT
>JAAFHE010000346.1 GCA_013298265.1 Lysobacterales bacterium
ATGGTTGAAACGCAGTCTCACCGTCTACCGCCTCGCTTTCGGGCAGCCGCGCCAGGACGATTTTCTCCAATACCTAAACAAGTTGATCGGGGAATTATCGGCAGAGGAGCTGGAAAAACTGCAAATCACCCTTGCGCCTCAGTAGCGACTATCGTCCCTTAGTGAGGAAGCCGCACGAATGGAAGATTTCTCCGTGATGCTCTTGGCTGCGGCCCAACGATGCTCTGCAGCACGGCCATTTTCTATGGCCCTACCCACACGGAGACCCGCCACCAAGCCAGTAGATGCATTTGGACTACATATTGGCGAACGCCGCAATACATCATGACTCGATATCTGAGTTTTGTTGGCAGGTTTATCACGCCCCCTTACGAATTCGGCACCCAAGAAAATCACGGCTTCCCTGGCGGCACTAACCCGTATTCTGCACACCCGCCGCAATACCGTTGACGGTTGCGGCCAGCGCGAGGAACAGCTCGCCCTCGGGGCGGTCGGCGGCGCGCCAGCGTGCGAGCAGGTCGACCTGCAGCAGGCTGATCGGATCGACGTAGGGATTGCGCAGGCGGATCGACTCGCGCAGGCGGCGGTCGCCGGCGAGCAGGTGGTTGGCCTGCTTGAGTTGCAGCACGGCAGCGAGGGTCAGGCTGAACTCGGCCGCGATCGGCGGATGGAACTCCGCGTGCAGTGGACCGGCCAGGTGCGAGTACAGTGAAAAAATATCCATGTCGCTTTTTGCTAGCATCATCTCCACGTCCTCGATGAAGGTCGCGAAGAAAGGCCAGTCGCGCGTCATCTCGCGCATGGGTTCGATGCCGTAGCGGGCGATGCCGTCGGCGAGCGCGGTGCCGATGCCGAACCAGCCGGTCAGTCCAGCGCGGTTCTGCGACCAGGCGAACACCCACGGGATCGCGCGCAGGCTGGACACGCCCGCCGCACCGCCGCGGCGCGGCGGGCGCGAGCCCATGCGCAGGCGTTCGATCACGTCGATCGGCGTGGCGGCGCGGAAATAGTCGGCGAAGCGCGGCGCCTCGTGCACCAGCGCGCGATAGTGGCTGCGCGACAGTTCGGCCATCTGCGCGGCCATCTCGCGCCAGCGCTCTTCACGCGGTTCGGCCGGACGCGGGCGCAGGCTGGCGCGCAGCACGGCGCCGGTGGTCTGCTCGAGATTGCGCAGCGCGAGCGCGCGGATGCCGTATTTGCGGTGGATCACTTCACCCTGCTCAGTCAGGCGCAGGTAGCCGTCGACCGAGCCGCGCGGCGCGGCGATCACGGCGCGTTCGGTCTTGCCGCCACCGCGACTGATTGAGCCGCCGCGGCCGTGGAAGAACGCGATGCGTGTGCCGCTGCGCTGGGCCAGTTCGGTCAGCAGCACCTGGGTGCGCTGCAGTGCCCAGCGCGACGCGAACAGGCCGCCGTCCTTGGCGCTGTCGGAATAGCCGAGCATGACCATCTGCCGGTTGCCGCGCGCGGCCAGGTGTTCGCGGTACAGCGGATCGGCGAATAGCTGCATCAGCACGTCCTGCGCAGCGCGCAGGTCGGCGATGGTCTCGAACAGCGGCGCGACATCGAGCGGCACATGGCCGTCGGCGCCGACGCAGCCGGCGACGCGCGCGAGCGCGAGCACGGCGAGCACGTCGGCCGCGCTGCGGCTCATGCTGATGATGTAGGGACCGATCGCGCTGTCGCCGTAGGCGCGGCGCGCGTCGGCGACGGCGCGGAACACGGCCAGCGTGCCGGCCGCGGCGTCGGCATCGGGCGCAGGCACCTGTGCCGTGGCGATGACCTCGGCGAGGCGTTCGCGTCGCGCGGTTGCGTCGCGCTGCGGCCAGGACGTGTCGTCGAACAGCGCGGCCAGGGCCAGGTCATGCGCGCCGGACTCCTGGCGCAGATCGAGCGTGGCCAGGTGAAAGCCAAACGTGTCCACGCGTTGCAGCAGCTGACGCAGCGCGAGCCAGCCCGCGTGCTCGCCGCGGTGCGCGCGCAGGCTCGCGGCGATGCGCTCAAGATCGGCGCGGAACTCGGCCGCATCGGCATAGCCCTCGTCGCGCTCGTTCGCGGTCGCGCTCAGGCGCGCGCTGATCAGGCTCAGCAGATGCCGGTACGGCATGTCGTCGTAGCGCGCCTTGAGCTTCGCCGCGGCTTTCGGCAGACGCAGGCGGTACTCGGCGAGACGGTCGAGCACGGCCTCGTCGATGGCCACACGCGACAGCGACTGGCTCAGCAGACGCTCGAGCTGGGCGATCTCGCGCCGGTACGCGGCAAGGATCTGGCTGCGCTGGCCGCTCAGCGTCGCGCGCACGGTGTCGGCGCCGACGTTCGGGTTGCCGTCCATGTCGCCGCCGACCCAGGTGCCGAAGCGCAGCAGCGGCGGCAGCGGCGGCTGGGGTCCGAGTTCGCTGAGCACGTCCTCGAAGACTTCGTAGAACACCGGCAGCATCGGATACAGCACGTCGGCGAGGAAATAGCTGACGTGGTCCATCTCGTCCTGCACCGTCGGCCGCTCGTTGGCCGCGTCAGCGGTCTGCCAGCCGGCGCTGAGCGCCAGGCGCATGCGCTCCTGATCGGCGCGGCGCTCGGCCGGCGTGCGCTGGCGGTCGATGTCCGCGATCAGGCACTTGACCAGCACCTGCTCCTTGTCTAGCAGGGAGCGGCGCACGGCTTCGGTCGGATGCGCGGTGAATACGGGCTCGATGCGCAGGCGCGCGATCAGCGCGGCGATTTCCTCCGTGCTCACCCCGTCGTGCCGCAGGTCGCGGATGACCTCGCGCAGGCTGCCGGGCTGCGGCGCGGCACCGGCGCGTTCGTATTCGCGCCGGCGGCGGATGCGGTGCACACGCTCGGCGATGTTGATGGCCTGGAAATAGGTCGCGAAGGCGCGCGCGAGGTCGGTCGCCGTCGCGGCCGGTGCCGCCAGCAGCGCAACGAGCTCGCCGATCGGGGCCCGGCTTTCGCGCCGACGTATCGCCGCGCTGCGCACGCGTTCGACCAGGGTGAGGAAATCGTCGCCGAGCTGGTCGGCCAGGATCTCGCCGACCAGCGCGCCCAGGCGCTTCACGTCTTCACGCAGGGCCTGGTCGGCGCGCGGGAACTCGACCTCGCGCGGGGTATCGCCGGGAACGGAGGCATCACCGGCAGGAGAATCGGAAATCGCGCGCATCGTTCGCACCTGGGACGGCAGGGTCCAAGGAATAGCCCGCGGCGGCGGGCGCTGGCAAGTGTTGCGATGCAGCACGGTTAGGACGATTGGTTATGCGGCGGCGTCATCGTGCCGGCGCCGGCGGAAACGGTGGTCCCACGCAGTCCCTCAGACCGTCTGCGCGCATGGCGGCGGCGGAAAAGCGGGCGGCGAATTGCACGCCATGGCTACGGACCGCGCGCGGGCGTTCGTGCCGCGCTTTACCTGAACACGCCATCCTGATTGACTGCGGCCCAGGGGAGATACGCGATGACCGGCACAGTCGATATCACGCAGCAACTGGGTGCAGCGCGGGCCGGTGACGCCGCCGCGCTGGACGCGCTTTTTCCCATTGTCTACGACGAGCTCAAGCGCCTGGCCCGCAGCGAGCTCGCGCGCGAACGTGCCGGCCATACGCTGCAGCCGACCGCACTGGTGCACGAGGCCTACCTGCGCCTCGTCGTGCAGCAGGTCGAGGGCTGGTCCGGCCGCGCCTATTTCTTCAGCCTGGCCGCGAGCATGATGCGGCGCATCCTGGTCAACCACGCGCGCGATCGCGCCGCGCAGAAGCGCGGCAGCGGCGTGGCGCCGGTAACCTTGTCGCAGGCCGAAGGCCTCGCCGACGGCGCGCTCGACGTGGTCGAGCTGCACGAGGCACTGGAGGAGCTGGCCCGGCTCGATGTGCGCCAGGCACGGGTGGTGGAACTCAAGTTCTTCGGCGGCCTGGAAATCGAGGAGATCGCCGAGGTCATCGGCGTGTCGTCCGCGACGGTGCGGCGCGACTGGACCATGGCACGCCTGTGGCTCGGCCGCGAGCTGTCCGCATGAAGCCGGCGCTGACGCCGCAACGCTGGCAGCGCCTGCAGGACGTGCTGGCCGCCGTGCTCGAACTGCCGCCCGAACGCCAAGCCGCCGCGCTCACCGCTGCCTGCGGTGACGACGACGCGCTGCTGGCCGAGGCGCAGTCGCTGCTTGCGCATCGCGACGCCGTGCCCGATCGCCTGCCGGTGGTCGCCTTCGCCGGCCTCGGGGCAGAGACCGACGGCACGGTTGATACCGAGCGTGGCCGCCGCATCGGCCTGTTCGTGCTCGACGAGCTGCTCGGCAGCGGCGGATCGAGCAGTGTCTACCGCGCACGCCGCGTCGACGACTTCGAGCAGATCGTCGCGGTCAAGCTGCTGCGCGGCCATGACCGTACCAGCCTGCGCCGCTTCGAGCGCGAACGCGGCATCCTGGCCAGCCTCAACCATCCGCACATCGCGCGCCTGTTCGACGCCGGCAGCACACCGGAAGGCACGCCCTACCTCGTGCTGGAATACGTCGACGGGCGCACCTGGGATCGCTGGCTGACCGAAGCCCGGCCGGATCTGCGCCGGCGCATCGAACAGTTCCTGCTCGTCTGCGACGCGGTGGAACATGCGCACCGGCGCCTGCTCGTACACCGCGACCTCAAGCCCGCCAACATCCTCGTCGACGCAAACGAGGTGCCGCGCCTGCTCGACTTCGGCATCGCCACGCTGCTGCAGGACGGCGACTCCACCGTGACCCGCGAAGGCGGCGCGGCGATGACACCGGCGTATGCTGCACCCGAGCAGCTGCGCGGCGAACCCGTGACCACCGCGACCGACGTGTATGCGCTCGGACTCGTGCTCTACGAGACGCTGAGCGGCCGCCATCCCTTCCGCAAGCCCGGCGACAGCGAACGCGAACTGCTGCGCGCGATCACCACGCGCGATGCGGAGCGGCCGAGCCAGCACAGCGCAACCACCTCGGGCCTGCGCGCGGCCGATGTCCGCGGCGATCTGGACAACATCGTGCTGACCGCGATCGAACGCGAGCCGACCCGGCGCTATGGTTCGGTGCGCGAACTCGCCGACGACCTGC
>JAAFHE010000347.1 GCA_013298265.1 Lysobacterales bacterium
CGCGCTGCAGGGCTGAGACGATCCCCTGCCATTCCTTCGATTGACCAGAGCGAAACATGAGAACGCTGGGTTTGCTCGTCAGCGCAGGGCTGCTGGCCGGATGTTCCGGATCGTATAGCGATCTCGAGGCGGCATTCGCGCAGGACGCCAGCAACGCACCGGTGGTCGCCAAGGAATTCGTGGTGACCAGCCGGAAACAGGAGCGGCTTGAGCGCTTTGCCGCCCTGGCCAGCGTGCGCCCCTCATCCGGGCGCATCGACCTTTCACCGAGCCTGTCCTGGCGGCGTAGCGTGTCGATACCGGCCACCGAAGTGGCCTACTGCAGCATGACCTGCTTCGGAACGGCCGATCCCCATGTTGACCTGCTGATTCCACGAACCGGCTCTCTCATCAGGATCCGCAACAAGCAGGAATTGCTCGACTGGTGCTGGACGCATCGCATCCCGATCCTTTCGAGTGCCGACAAACGCCGCTGGCTCTATAGCGGCGCGTCATTGCCGCCGTCATCCAACTATGCGACTCAATTCGACGACCGCAGCGCATTCGACAAGCAAGCGCAGCAGAGTTGTCTCGGCTATTGATGCGGTGCACGTCGTCGCGTGGCTTGGCACGGCGTTGCGTGGGGCGAGTGATTGCAAGCCGATGCAGGTCAGTGGCGCAGCGGCGATTTCTGTCAGTGGTCGATTCGTGCAGCGGAGTTGATCCCGTTTTCAATGTTCCCATTCCGCCCGGTAACGGGGTAGAGACGCACCACAGGAGTCACTACCGGCCATGCGCACAGAGACCGTAGAGATCTACTCAGACGCCACCAACGCGGCTGTCCTGCGGCATCCGGGCCGGCACTTTCCCGGCGTGCTGGTTCAGGGCGACTCGCTGTACTCACTGTGCCGCTAGGCAGATGATGCGTGCAAGGCAGCGCGCGGTGTGCTCGACGAGGACGCCTACGACGAGCTCAATGGGTTGCGCAATGCGCTCTGGAGCTATCTGACGCACTATAAGGTCGTGCGTGGCGAGCACCAGATTCCGTTGCCTTTCAGCGAGTGCTGATGCGCGCTGATCCGACCGCCGCGATATCGAGAGACTTCAGCCCTTGCGATGGTTCCTGGCAACGGCGCTTGCCGGCGGTGCCGGACGCGCGGGCCGTGACCCCAGCGCCGGCAGCCCTGAGGTTGCTGTCATGACTGCGACCGTGATCGGTACCGTGGCCGAAGTGTTCACCATCGCCCGCCGTGGTGTCGGTCTGCTGTTCACCGTCTCGCCTGATCACATCGCGACGCGCGACACGCTGGTCATTTTCGTCGCGCGTCCCGATGGCACTTCGGCGAGCTTCGCCGCACATCGCGAGTTTGCCCGCACGGCACGCTCGCCGACTGGCGAGGTGGTTGCTTTGGCAATATCGGGCGCTACGCCCCAGGACATTCCCGTCGGTTCGTTTGTCACCGAGTCCACGCCCGACGCGATGGTGTAGGGTAGCCGCGCAGCGTGCCGCCCCGCTGGAAGGCTCATGTACGCATTGTCCACTACCCGCGAAGTACTCAAAGGACGCTCGCAGGTCGTGCGGAACGCGCCACAGCAGGCGATCACCGCCGACGACGCGCACCAGATCGCCGATCCTTGGTGCCGCTGTCGGCTACTGGCCCTCTGTGCTGAGCGCCGGAGCAGCGAGGAACGCCTACCTCTGATCGACGCCGCGCTGGCGGCCGCGCGCGAGCTTGAATCGCCCAATCGCATCGTATCCGTCGCGACCTGGCCCATCCGCGTGTTGGCCGGCACCGCGCCTGGCCGCTGTGCCGATGAGATTCGCCGGCTGATTGCTACCGCCGAAACGGAACCGCACCACCTGCGTCGTGCGGATGCGTTGCAACTGCTGGCGGCAGCCACGGCTGATTTTCCGCCGCTGCTCGCGATGATCGCGCCAGCGCTGGTAGAGGCGCTGCTGGGCGGGCGTGGGACGCGCATCGACCGGTGCATTCACGACACCTTCGATCTGGTGGCGATGACGCATCCGGAGCTGTTGCCGGCGTTGGCACGCCATCATCGGGCAGGGGAGCGGCAGACGCGGTTGCTGGCGAAGGCATTGGTGGTCCAACAGACACTGTCTTCTGATGGGCGAGGCGTGCCGGAGGCCTGAGTAGGGGCTGAGCTGTGGCGTCGGCGTGCAGTCAAGTGTCAGATTGCGACGGATCGAGTCAGGGATAGTCGCGCCGAATCCGCCGAGCGGTGAGAGAACCGTTGCCCAGGCGACAGCGCTCCAACTATGGCGCGGCCAGCGGCGTCGCCGCTTCTCGATGCATTTTGTTGCGATGCAAAAACCAGGGCGAAGGAGCGAGTCATGCGGTGGCGAGCGGCACTGATCGTTTTGGGAGTGCTGGTATCCGCGACGCCGTCACCGGCCGAGTGGTACAGCGGCGGCACGTTGCATGGGGCCAGCGGCAAGGCGTGGAAAGCTGCATCGTCACACGACCGGCTTGCGACGGCCGCTGACTTTGTCGCAAAGGTAGTCAGCCCCACCTCGATGGAGGAACTTAGGGAAAAGGCACAAGAGTTGCAGATCTGCATTTCCGAAGCCGTGGCCGATCCGTCGGGGGATGGGCAGGAAGTCTCAGCCATCGCGGCGGCGTGTGTGATGTTGATGGGTTATGCACAGTGATGCCGCTTCGCTATCGGTGGACAATTGGGTTTCGCGTTCAACGGGGGATTCATGGCAGGTCTTCATCGGTGCCAGCGCTACAGCGGTGGCGAAAACGTCGTAACCAGCAACGCGCTGGACCTGCTGCGCGAGGTATTGAGTCCAGATCCTACTTTTCCAATGCTTGCTGAGACTCGAGAGCCGACATATGCATGACCTGACGCGAATGAAACAGGATCTACAGGAGAGCCTCTCGCTGGACAAGCATCCAGTTGCTCTACTTATTGGTGCGGGATGTCCGGTATCCGTCAGAGTCCCAAATTCGGCCGGCGGAACGGATGCACTAATTCCGGACGTTGCGGGGCTAACAAGCAAGATAGTGTCAGCGCTGGGCTCCGATAGCGACTTCGCCGTAGTAGTCAACCAATTCGCGGCTGATGGCCGAACGAATTACACGGTCGAAGACCTGCTGTCTCATATCCGATTACTACTGCGAGTAGTGGGTGGCGACCAGGCCCGTGGGCTGCGAGCCGATCAGTTGAAGGCAGTTGAAACGAAAATATGCAATTCGGTGGCAGCTGCTGTCAGAAAAGACCTTCCTGATTTCGACAATCCCTACAATCACCTAGCGCAGTGGATCGGAGGGGTTCAGCGTAAATATCCGCTTGAGATATTTACAACAAACTATGATCTCTTAGTTGAGCAGGCTCTAGAGAGGTCAAATCTGCCATATTTTGACGGTTTCGTGGGATCGCAGAATCCGTTTTTCGATTTGAGATCAATAGAAAGCGACGATTTGCCGCCGAGATGGACTAGGCTTTGGAAAATCCACGGATCAATAAACTGGCGTCAGCTTCCATCAGGAAAGGTAATTCGAACAGCGTCCGATATTGTTGACTCGGGTTTGTTGATACATCCATCAGAGCTAAAGTATGAGCAAAGTCGTCGAATGCCGTATCTCGCGCTAATTGATCGGCTGAAGAGCTTTCTCCGAAAACCATCATCTTTGCTCGTTACGCTTGGCTACTCTTATGCAGACGAGCATCTGAATGAGGTTCTTGTCGATGGTCTTCAGAGCAACCCAAAAGCGGCGGCATTTGCTCTTCTATACAAGAATTTGGCTGAAGAACCAGGCGCAAAAAGAATTAGTGGAAGCATCCCAGGAAATTTGACTTTGGTTTCTCGCGATTGTGGCGTTGCTCGATGCCGTAGTGCCGAATGGTTGAAGGATCCTGCCGATCCGTCGACTTCTGTGACTTGTGGCCTCGGGGACTTCAATTTGTTCGCGAAATTTCTTGATGAACTTGTGGCATTTGGCCGAGGAACTGCACATGCGTGATCCGACGCTGCTGGGTCAGGTTGAGAGCGCAGCGGGCGCGACCGTAACTGTCGGACTTGATCCGGAAACAATATCTGGTCTCGTCTACATAGCTGGTCAAGGGCATCGCGTGGGCCAGGTTGGAAGTTTTGTGCGAATTCCACAAGGATTTACTAGCTTGTTTGGAATTGTTACTCAGGCCGGTGCAGCTGCGGCGCCTTCGCAACCTGCGGACCCTGAGCTAAGCAGGAGGTGGTTGACAGTTGAAATCGTTGGAGAGGGGCGCATCGGTCAGCCATTCACTCGTGGTGTCTATCGATACCCAACAATCGGTGATCAGGTTCATTTGGTAACAGAAGATGACTTGGCCGTAGTTTACGGATCGCAAAGTAGCCGTGAGCACGTTGAAATTGGAAGCCTATCCAGTGCGCGTTCGATTCCAGCGAGAATCGATATAAATAAACTGGTTACTCGCCATTGCGCGATTGTTGGTGCGACAGGGTCAGGAAAATCTACAACTGTAGCTGGACTAATAGGGAAGCTATCTGATGCTTCGAGATTTCCATCGGCAAGAGTGCTTATGCTTGATGTTCATGGCGAGTACGCCTCAGCATTCCGCGGTGTAGCGCGCGTTTTCCGCGTTAATCCCGACTCTTTGCGAGCTGAACTCCCTCTTCAGATCCCTTATTGGGCTCTCACTTTCGATGAGTTGCTACCGCTTGCGG
Source organism: Lysobacterales bacterium (assembly GCA_013298265.1). Taxonomy (GTDB): domain Bacteria; phylum Pseudomonadota; class Gammaproteobacteria; order Xanthomonadales; family Rhodanobacteraceae; genus Tahibacter. The sequence continues at coordinate 4,673 of JAAFHE010000347.1, forward strand.
TTGGAGGGGTCGAAGACGGCGCGACTAGAGGTCGATTTGCAGACTGGATTTTGAGCGCGAAGCGAGCTGCCGCGCAAAGCTGCGGATTTTCGCCAGAGGATTCAGATTGGATAAATGTTGACACGGCTTTGCCTTTTTCTCTTAAGAAAATGTGGCATGAAATGCGATGGGAGATGGACGCTACTTATCCGCGAGGTGCTGATCAGCTTAGAGAAAATGCTAAGCAGGAGGATCCGGGAGATGCAGATCAGCTGAAGCCCGCTCGTTTTGTTGCTTATGATGGGCAGAACGCAGTTCAAAGCCGTTCAAACCTAAATGTTCGAAAGCATATGGATGTACTAGCGTCCCGGCTGAGAGACCCTAG
>JAAFHE010000348.1 GCA_013298265.1 Lysobacterales bacterium
TGACCGAACAGAACATCGCCGACCTGGCCGTCTATTTCTCGACGCTGCCCGGCGGCAAGCTCAATGACCTGAGTCATCCGCCCAAGGGACAGTAAGTCCGACCGCGCTCCACGGAAAAAGCCCGGCGATGCCGGGCTTTTTCCGTTTCGGATTTCTTGTTCAGGCCAGCGCGGACTGGCCGCCGTCCTGAGCGGCGAAATACGGATTCTCGCCGCTGGAATGATCGGTCGCGTCACGTACTGCGGTGATTTCCGGCACGCGCTCGCGCAAGGTCTTCTCCACGCCGTGCTTCAGGGTGACATCGGCCATGCCGCAGCCGTGGCATCCGCCGCCGAAACGTAGCAGTACCACGCCGTCAGCGGTGATCTCATCCAGACTGACACGCCCGCCGTGCGAGGCCACGCGCGGATTGATCTCGGTTTCGATGACGTAGCGGACCCGTTCGACCAGGCTGGCATCTTCGCCCGGAACCTCGCCCTTGATGCGCGGCGCGCGGATGGTCAGCTGGCCACCGGTCGGCGATGTGTCGTAGTCGATTTCGGCGGCGTCGAGGAAGACCACGCTCGCGGCTTCGACATACAGCGGAAAACCTCGGCACTCGACAGTCCACTCGTCGCCGGCGAGATCAGCCGGTTCGCAGAATTCGAGCTGGCAATCCGCCGCTGGAGTACCCGCCTTGACGGCGCGCAGGCGAATACCGAGTCCGTCGATGCCCTGCTGCTGGATAAGCTTCAGAAAATGCTGAGTGGCGCGCTCGGAGATATTGATCATGGGGGCTTCCGTTGAATCTGGACCATTGTAGTCCTGATTCAATACCCGACCAAGCGCACGCCGTTATACTCGCGCGGTGTTTCCTGCCGCCGGAGCTGCCGTCATGACCAAGGATGAGCTGATCGCCACCCATTGCCTGCCACGCAAGGGCGCCGCCGATGCACTCGATGCCGCGACGATCGACGAACTTGCCAAGCTGCTGCCGGACTGGCGCATCGAGGGCAATGAGCTTCGGCGAGAGTTCCGGTTTCGTGACTTTCATCAGACCATGGGCTTCGTCAACGCTGTCGCCTGGATGGCCAACCGCGAAGATCATCACCCTGACCTGGAAGTCGGCTACAACTACTGCCGCATGCGCTGGTCGACACATGATGTCGGCGGCCTTTCACTCAATGACTTTCTCTGCGCGGGCAAGGTCGACGCCCTGACCACCTGATTCCCGTGGCTGCGCGCCCGCTTCGAATTTCCGTCTGGCTGCTCGCGGCCATCGCGGTCGCCGCAGCGCTGCACCGACTGGCTCAATGGCAGCTGCATCGCCAACTGGTGCACGAAGCCGCTGTCTTTCTCGCGCCGTTGGCGCGCGGCGACACACCGTATCGCTGGCCACTACATAGACCGCACGACCTGGTGGGCAGGCGTGTATTCGGCGATTGCGATTTCGCCTTCGACAGCGGCGCGCTGCTGCTGCGCCGCGGTTCGCGTAGCTGTGAAATCGGTGTGCCGCTGCGCATGGCGCTGGATCTGAGGCGTTTCGATCGGCTGGAGATCTCGTCCGCGACGCCGCTGCCGTCCTTCTCGCTGGTGCTGCGCGAACAGCTGGATCAGCCACAACAAATTGCCCAGGTAACCACCACGGAGCAGACGCCGCTGCAGGTAAAACTCGGACAGCTCGCCTGGCGCCTCGACAGCGGCGAAGCCCGCCCCCAACCGCCGCGCGCCGCCATGCTGCGCCTGCGCTTCGGAGAGCTGGCACAAGACCTTCGCCTGCAGGCCATCGCGCTGCAGCCACAGGCGCCTCAGGACTGGTCCGCGGCAGCCTGGCTGCCCGCGGACAGTGCGATCGGGATGCTGGCTCCGGCTCAATTCCCACTGTTTCGCGTCGACGGCAGTCCGCGACCGGAAACCGTGCTGCATTGGCGCCAAATGCTGCGCGAGCACGAGCCCGCGTCACTCGTAGTCTTCCGTGCCGATGTCGGTCGCGTCGCCGCGGCGATGCAAGAGATGCCGTCGCATACGACGCGCGCTGTGTCGGCTTGGCCGTGGGCGATCGTAGTCACCGTCGCGCTCGCTATGCTTGCGACATTCGCGCGTCCCGTCGGTCCGGTCCGGATGCGCGCGTGCCTGCAGGCCGTGCTTGCGCTGGCCCTGCCGGTATGGTTGGTCGTCGGTTTGCAGCTCGGTGACGATATCGGCTGGCCGGCCGCCGCCGCGATCGCGGTTTCGCTGCTCTACGCGGTCGCGCTGGCGTGCACCGACACAGCGACGCCTGGATACCGGATCGGCAGCCCACGGACCTGGCTCCTCGCCTCATCGGCGCCGTTGATGGCCCTGGGGCTCGTGCTGACCCTGGGTCATCCCGGCACCTACGCCACGATTTCAGCCGCCAGCCTAGTCGGCTATGCGCTATGGGCGCTATTGCAGCAGTACCTGATCTGCGTGGTATTCGCCGACCGCCTTTGCCGCGCGGGACTGCCCGTGCGCTGGACGGTCCTGGCGGCCGCTGGTGTGTTCGCGCTACTGCATGCGCCCAATGCCGCGCTGATGCTGGCCACATTCGGCGGTGGGCTGATCTGGACCGCCCTATGGCTGCGCGAACGCAGCCTGATTCCGCTTGCGCTGTCGCATGCGGCGGCCGCCTTGCTGCTCGGATCCGGGCTACCGTCGGCGGTGCTGCGCTCGGCGGAAGTCAGCCTCAGGTACTACCTGTGATTCCGCTATCGTGCCCAGTCGCCCCGCTGTTGCGGCGGACGCAACAGGATTTCGCTGCTGCGTGTTGATACGCACGGGCGCCGCAGTGCGCTGCGTGGGCTGCGGCAAGACATTGGCCACGTTGAATTTATCGGCAAGCCGCAATTCCGGCATGTCAGGCGAGCAGCCGGAACGGTATTCCGGTTGTACTGGATCGCGTCCGGCGTACCCGCTGCCGCCGCAGTGGGGCTACACTGCGGATCGCAGGCAGGGGGTTTGTGATGTCCTCAATCACGGAACTGCTCGATCGCTGGAAACGCGGTGATCGGAGCGTGGAAGATGCGTTGGCAACCGACATCTACCCGGTGTTGCGTGAGCTTGCGCGCGCGCAAGTCCGGCGCCATGGCGGCGCTCTGACCTTGCGCGCGACCGAATTGGCCAACGAGGCCTATGAGCGGCTGCACCTGCAGCAAGGTGTTAACTGGCAGAACCGTGCGCACTTCCACGCCATCGCCGCCACGCTGATGCGCCGCGTGGTAGTCGACTACCTGCGCGAGCGCCAGGCCGAGAAGCGCGGTGGTGACCAGTTGTTCATAGCGCTCGATGACATGAACCAGCGCGAGGCGCCGTCGCAGGGCGACCACGTCGACTGGCTTGCAGTCGATCAGGCGCTGACCGAGTTTGCCCAGGCCGCGCCGGACGCGGCACGCGTCGTCGAGTTGCGCCTGTTTTCGGGTCTGACCAAGGAGGAAATCGCTGAGGTGTGTGGTTCCTCGCGCGCGACGGTAGGACGCCAATGGCGTTTCGCCCGCGCCTGGCTTGCGGAACGGCTCGACGTAGTGCCTGGCGATGAAGACGCCGGCTGAGCGGATACGCCGACTCGGAGCATTGTTCGACGAGGCACTGGATCTCGACCCGATCGCACGCGAGGAGCTCGTTGCGCGCTGCCGCGCCGAAGATTCGGATCTGGCCGATGAACTGATACGCCTGATGGAGCGTGACCGCAGCCTGATCGGCAGCGAGCCACGGACGGCGCTCGGCCTGGTGGAAACCAGCCTCGACGCCCGCGACCCGGACACCCTGCATCCGGGCCTTGTCTTCGGCGTCTATACGCTGGAGCAGGAAATCGGCCGTGGCGGCATGGGCCGCGTGTTCCGCGCTACCCGCAACGGGCCGGACTTCCGCCAGGAAGTCGCGATCAAATTCGTGCGCCGGGACCTGTTGCATCCGGCCTTGCTGCGCCGCTTCTCGACCGAACGCGCCATTCTCGCCGCGCTCGACCATCCGGGCATTTCGCGACTCATCGATGCAAACACCACGCCGGACGGCACGCCTTACGTCGTCATGGAGTTCGTACGCGGCCAGGCCATCGACGGCTGGGCCGACGTACACGCACTCGGACTGAATAAACGTCTCGCGCTGTTCCGCAAAGTACTCGCTGCGGTGGGTCACGCCCATCGCAACCTCGTCGTGCACCGCGACATCAAGGCTAGCAACGTACTCGTCACCGACGACGGCGAGATCCGCCTTCTGGATTTCGGCATCGCCAAGCCACTGGGCCGCATCGGCAACGCCAACGCGACCCTGACCATGGATCGCTTCCTGACCCCCTCCAGCGCGGCGCCGGAGCAACTCGTCGGCGGACCGATCACGGTCGCCTGCGACATCCATGCGCTGGGCATGCTGCTGTATGAACTGCTGGCAGGCCGGTTGCCATTCGCCTTCGCAAACATGACACCGGGCGAAATCGAGACCGCGATCCGCCAAGTGCCGCCGCCGTCGATGACGAGCCGGATCGGCGACAGCGATCTCGTGCTGGCGCAGGCGCGCGGCTTCACGAGCGTGCGCGAACTGCGCGAGGCGCTGCGCGGCGATCTCGAACATGTCGTGCAACGCTGCCTGCGCAAGCTGCCGGGCGAGCGTTACGGCACCGTCGACCAGCTCGACCACGATCTCGACTGCGTGCTCAAGGAACAGCCGATCCGGGATCGTCAGAGCGACCGCTGGTATCGCTGGCGCAAGTTCGTGTCGCGCCATCGTGTGGCCTCGGCGCTGACCGCGGTGCTGTTACTGACCATCGTGACCGCGGTTGCGGCGATCCTGCGCCAGAACGTGGCGATCACGCACGAACGCGACCGCGCCCAGCGCGCAGTAGACCTGCTCAAGAACGCCTTCACGGCCGCCAACCCGACCGAGGTCAGCGGCGCGAACGTGACGGCCCGGGCCGTGCTGGAAGCCGCGCGACCATCGCTGGAAGCCACTTTCGAGTCGCAGCCCGACGTCTACGCCGATCTGGCCGGCACGCTGGCCGAAGTCGAACTCGCGGTCGGTCT
>JAAFHE010000349.1 GCA_013298265.1 Lysobacterales bacterium
CTGCCACGTCTCATTGAAACCGTTGCCGATCCGGTCGCGATCGCGGCCCAGGGTGATACCAGCCTCGTGCTGCGCGCCGACGGCACGGTATGGGGCATGGGCAGCGCGCGTTGGGGATTGCTCGGCGAGGCGGGCCGCTGGAGGCCGCTGGATTTCACCGATCCGCCGCAGCCGCAGCCACTGCGCATCGCCGGGCTCGAGCGCATCACCGCGATCAGCCTCGGCCGCTTCCACGGCCTCGCGCTGGACGTCGAGGGCAGGGTCTGGGGCTGGGGCGTCAACGAATCGGCTCAACTGGCTACACCGGCGGTGGATCTCGTCGTGCGCGCGCCGCAGCTGCTGCACGGTCTCGACAGTGTTGCCGCGATCGCCGCCGGCGACGACTACACGCTGGCGCTCAAGCGCAACGGCAGCGTCTGGGCGCGTGGCGGCAACGTCTATGGCACGCTCGGCGACGGCGGCGACGAGCTGGAAGGCGACCTGCGCCGCGTCGGTGCGCTGGACGGGAAGGCCGTCACTGCGCTGTTTGCCGGCGACTACAACGCGTTCGCGCGTCTGGCCGACGACAGCGTACTTGGCTGGGGCACGAACGGCGCGAGCGTCGGCGGCTTCGATGCCGGCAGCGACGACGAAACCCTGCTGCCGGTTGCGCTGGACCGCGAACGCGAGCCACCCGCGCCGAGCGCTGCGGTCAAGGCCGGCGCGGCTGCGTTCGTGCTCGCGACCGAACTGGGCACCGACCAAGTTGCGGAACATAGCGAACTGTGGATAGGTGGAAACCAGGTCGCGGTGCTCGATCTCGATCGCGCGACACCGCGCAGTCACCGCGGCCAGGTCGCACTCGAGCTCACTCCTGGCGTTCATTCCTACGAACTGCGCGGCGAGGCGCGCATGCCGTCCGGCGCAACCCGCGCATTGCGCGGTCGCGGCGCCATCGTCGTCACGCCGCACGGCGTCGAGGCGCAGTTCCAGGCAGCGGCGGCGGCGCAGGGGCTGCTGCCCGCGTATCGCGAGGCTATCGCCCTCGCGCGTGCGACGACGCCGCTGGACGCGCGCGTGGAGTTGCGCAGTTCCGCCGCGCCGGCCGCGGACGCCCTGGACGCGTTCGAAAAGCAGCTCGGCCGCAAGTTGCCGCAGTCCTATCGCGAGGCTTTGCGCGCGTTTGGCCCGTTCTCGCTCGGCGCTGCCGGCGAGCGTTATCCGGCCGTGGCGCTGTACGCGCCAGAGCAGTTCGTCAGTGTCGACAGCTGGACGGCGCAGGCATTGCAGGGCGTGGCGGACCTCGACAGGCGCAGCGACCTGAGTGCGCGCGACCACGACGTCCTCGACCGTTTCCGCATCTTCGCGTCGGAGCTGCAGCCTGCACGCCAGCGCCTGTCCCGCGCGTGGAAGCGTGACCAGCTCGCGGCGCTGTTTCCCGAAGACGTTTACCTGATCGTGCCCGAGCATCCGACTGCCTGTCCGGGTCGCCGCTCGCATCATCGACTCGTCGATTTCTTCGAGGTGCAGCAGGACGAGGACAGCGGCGAAGAGCGCTACTTCGCCTGGGCCGACAGCGCGGAGTGCGAACTCGACCTGGTCGGCGCGCTGAGGCAGCGTGTGTTCGAGCACTACACCGCAGCGCTGCGCGGCAACGGCGCTGTGTTCGTGCGTGCGGACCTCAAGCCCGAGGACCGTGCCGTCGTGACGCTGGAACGCGTGGACGACACGGGCCAGGGCGAACTCACCCTGCGCCTGTCAGGCGGCGAGGCGGTGACCGAATACTAGCCCGCCTGTCTCACCCCCCCTCTACTGCGGCCGCCGATACACTCGCCCTGACGCGCGCTGCTCCCTCGTGTCGGCTCGACGTAGCGTCGGCTACGCCTTCGCCGCCACTGAAGTCCGCGGCGCGCATCAGGACGGCGTCTCGACGCCCTCGCGACGAACGGGTGTGAGAAATGCGAGCTAGCCTCAGGGCATGCGCTGCAGCAGTTCCACCTCGATGCTGCGCTGAACGCCGATAAGCTGCATCGTGCCGTCCTGCACCAGGCACTGCAGTTCGAGTTTGCGTGCTGCGATTTCGCACAGTGCGGCGCAGGTCGCCGCGCCCACTTCGTACACCTGCAGGTTGCGGATGCGCTTGAGCGCCGTGGCCTGCTTGTCCCACCAGATGGCCGCCGCGCGGCCATAGCCGTAGACGCGTACCTCGCGGGCGCGGCCGCTGGCCTGGCGCAGGCGCTGTTCGTCGGGCTGGCCGAGCTCGATCCATTGCTCGATCGTGCCGGTCAGGTCCTTGCGCCACAGGTCCGGCTCGTCGGGGTCGCTGAGTCCCTTGCCGAAGCTCAGCGCTTCGTGCGCATTCAGCGCGAAAGCGAGCACGCGCAGCATCAGGCGTTCTTCGGTTTCGGACGGATGTCGCGCGAGTGTCAGCGCATGGGTGTCGTAGTAGTGGCGGTCGATGTCGCTGACCTGCAGTTCCACTTTGTAGATCGTCGCGTTCAGGGCCATGGTGTCAGGCCAGATCGAGCAGGCTGTCGTCGATCTCGCCGAGGCGGCGCGCGACCTCGGGCGCCTGATCGAGCAAGGCGAAGCCCCGGTATTCGTAACCCGGCGCGACGGTACAGCCGACCAGCGTATACGCGCCGCGCGGACGCGCCGCCTGCCACATGCCGGCGGGTACGACGAACACCGGTGCGGAATCGCGCGAGGCTGGCCCCAGCGTGTGCGTGACCAGCGCGCCTTCGACCGGGTCGTAGCGCAGCAGTTCCAGTGGCTGGCCTTCGTAGAAGTGCCATACCTCGTCCGCATCGACGCGGTGCCAGCGGCTGAGTTCACCGTCGGCGAGCAGGAAGTAGATCGAGGTCGCGACGGCGCGCTGCGCGCTGTCGCCGTAGACGACGCGCGTCGAGGACTCGTAGATGCGCCGGTAGTGGCCACCTTCGATATGCGGTTCCAGCCGCAACGCGCGTATCAGGTCTTCGGCTCGGGTATGCATGGGTGGGTATCAACTCCGTTTCGGTGTGGCGCCGGTTCGCGCGAGGGCGCTGAACCACTACAGGTTGTTTGAGAAAGGGGCCAAAGCTCCCTTTCTCCATCGAACGGTGCAAGCCGAGCTTGCCCACGTTCTCCAAGCGTCAATCGCTTACGTGATCGACTCTCGCGTAATCCATTCTGGATCGCTCCAGCAGGCTGTTTTTCAACAGCCTGCTAGGCAGCTTTGCGCTGGCCCAGCGCGGTCAGCAGGTCGTTGGCCGAGCGCAGGCGCTCGGTTGCGCCGGGCATCTCCAGGCGCACCTTGAGCTTGTCCTGGCCGTCCAGTGTGAAGACGCGCGGCTGGCTCTGGATCAGCCGGATCACGGCGACCGGATCGATGTTCGGCTGCGGCGTGAAAACGACGCGGCCGCCCTGCGCGCCGAAGTCGATCTTGCGCACGCCCAGTTCGGTCGCGCGCAGCTTGATCTCGGTAACCGCGAACAGGTGCTTGACCGGATCCGGCAGCAGTCCGAAGCGATCGACCATTTCCACCTGCAGTTCGCGCAGTCGTTCGCCGTCACGTGCACTCGCGATGCGCTTGTACAAGGTCAGGCGCGCATGCACGTCGGGCAGGTAGTCGTCCGGGATCAGGGCCGGCAGATGCAGCTCGACCTCGGCCTCGTGCGCGCTGACGAGTTCGAAATCCGGCACCTTGCCGCTGCGCAGCGCCTTGACCGCGCGCTCCAGCAGATCGGTGTAAAGCGAGAACCCGATTTCCTGCATCTGCCCGCTCTGCTCGTCGCCGAGCAGCTCGCCGGCGCCACGGATTTCCAGGTCGTGGGTCGCGAGGGTGAAGCCAGCGCCGAGTTCCTCCATCGACGCGAGCGCTTCCAGCCGCTTCTCCGCATCCGCCGTCATCTGGCGCCGGTCGGGTACGACCAGGTAGGCATAGGCGCGATGGTGCGAGCGTCCCACCCGGCCGCGTAGCTGATGAAGCTGCGCCAGGCCGAAGCGATCGGCGCGATTGACGATGATGGTGTTGGCGCTCGGAATGTCGATGCCCGACTCGATGATGGTCGTGCACAGCAGCACATTGAAGCGCTGACGGTGAAAATCCATCATGACCTGTTCCAGCTCTTTTTCCGGCATCTGGCCGTGGGCGATGCGGATGCGCGCTTCGGGCACCAGCGCATGCAGGTCACGCTCCATCTTCTCGATGGTGTCGACTTCGTTGTGCAGGAAATACACCTGGCCGCCGCGCTGCAGTTCGCGCTGGAACGCTTCGCGTAGCTGCGCCGGGTCCCACGGTGCGATGAAGGTCTTGACCGCGATGCGATGCGCCGGCGGCGTGGCGATGATGGACAGGTCGCGCATGCCGGCCATGGCCATGTTCAGCGTGCGCGGGATCGGCGTCGCTGTCAGCGTGAGCATGTCGACTTCTGCACGCAATTTCTTCAGTTGTTCCTTCTGGCGTACGCCGAAACGATGTTCCTCGTCGACGATGACGAGGCCGAGCTGCTTGAACTTCACGTCCTGCTGCAGCAGCCGGTGTGTTCCGATCATCACGTCGATCTGGCCCTCGGCGAGCTTGACCATCGCCTGCTCGACTTCTTTCTTGCTCTTGAAGCGGCTCAGCACGTCGACGCGGATCGGCCAGTCGGCGTAGCGGTCGCTGAAATTCTGATAGTGCTGCTGCGCCAGCAGCGTGGTCGGCACGAGCACGGCGACCTGCTTGCCGGCCATGGCGGTGACGAACGCGGCGCGCAGCGCCACCTCGGTCTTGCCGAAGCCGACGTCGCCGCAGACCACACGGTCCATGGGTTTCTTCGAGGCCAGATCGTCGATGACCGCCTCGATCGCGCCGAGCTGGTCGGGGGTTTCCTCGAAGGGAAAGGTCGCGGCGAACTGTTCGTAGGCGATGCGGTCGACCGCCAGCGCAGTGCCCTGGCGCGCTTCGCGCTGGGCGTAGATCGCGAGCAGTTCAGCGGCAACGTCGCGCACCTTTTCCGCAGCCCTGCGCTTGGCGCGCTCCCAGGCATCGCCGCC
>JAAFHE010000035.1 GCA_013298265.1 Lysobacterales bacterium
CGGTCGAGCGCCACATTTTCTGGCCGCTGCCCGGGCCGTTGGTGCCGGCGATGACGAGGTTGGTGTTGACCGGATTGATTGCGACAGCCGATTCGGCCGCGCCGGCAGGCGTCGTGATGCGCTTTTCGCCGCCGAGAAAATTCTGGAAGATGCTGCCGCGTGCGTCCTGGTCGGCTGCTGCGGATTCGTGCACCTGGAAGCGACCTGCCGCATCGGACGTGACCGCCCGGTAGCTGACGCCGTTGATGCGATAGCCCTCATATTTGGCGAGGTAGCCGTTCAGCGCGCTGCGCGGGTACTGCACCGGACCGACGGTCGGCAGCCCCTTGTTCGCCTTGCGCATCTCGACGCGGTAGAACGCCGGGATCGCGACGATCGTTTCATGTTCATTTTTGGACAACAGCGCAAGGTCTTCCGCGGTGAGCGCGTAGTTGCGGTCGTCCCAGGGACCCAGCAACTGCAACGCGGCGTAGTCGACGCGCTTGTCGGCGCCCTTCATGGCGTCAACGGTGAATTCAACGGCGCGGCCAGCGCTGACTTCTTCCTCAGCCTGCAGCGCGGTGCCCATGCTGCAACCCAGTGCCGCGGCGAGCAGCAGCGGCAGCCGGCCGATTTTCGACTTGTTCATTTACAACCCTCCCATTCGTCCACGAATGCACCGGGCGAAATGCCTGGCGCCCCGTCGCGAACCCATCGGTGGGCGGCACGGGCGATGGTTGCCGTGCACTGATCACCTCGCCGACGCGCTCGCGACCTACTACGGCTGAGGCGCGGACCGGTCACGGTTCCTGGGCCTGAATGCCGCGGCTGAACAATCCCCCGATATGTCAGCCGCCAACCGTTTACAGGATGATTGAATATCCGTCTACAGGTGGATTTGCATCTGGCACAAGGCTGAATTGTGCGTTTGCAACAATGTTTCGGGCGCGGTTCTTGTGTAGCGCTACTGCCTGCGGGTGCAGCAAAGCGGCTGAATACCGCGTTCGGTTCGCCTTCACCCGCCCGTTCCGGAGGCGGTCTGCAGCACGATGGGCGTGTGTGCAGTGCAACACAACGGAACCGCTGCAAGTTTCCGCTCCATCGTTTCCCGTTCTCGCTGCCGCCTGCCCCTGCTGCTGTGCGTCCTGGCCACGCGTGCCTTTTCCCCACTTCTGCTGCGGCCGCCGTTACGCTCGCCCTGGCGCGCGTTGCTCCCTCGTGTCGGCTCGACGTAGTGTCGGCTACGCCTTCACCGTCACTGAAGTCCGCGGCGTGCATCAGGACGGCGTCTCGACGGCCTCGCTACGAACGGGTGTGAGTAGGGCGGGTCAAGGGGGCTCCAACAGCGAGAGGCCGCTTTCTTGCGGTGAAGGCGTTGTGTCGAGAAAGGGCTCGCGAACGGCTTCTCAGCACCGCTGTGCCTCGGCTATCGTCGGCCGCATGACGACCCTGTTCATCTCAGACCTGCATCTCGACGACGAGCGCCCTTTCATCACCGAGCTGTTCGAGCAGTTCCTGCGTGGCGAGGCGCGCGAGGCCCAGGCGCTGTACATCCTCGGCGATCTGTTCGAGAGCTGGATCGGCGACGATGACGATGCGCCGCTCGCGCAGCGGGTGCAGGACGCGCTGGCCGAACTGTCGCGCAGCGGCGTCACCACGTATTTCATGGCCGGCAACCGCGATTTCCTTGCCGGTCCACGCTTCGCGCAGCGCAGCGGTGTGACGCTGCTCGACGATCCCGCCTGCGTCGATCTGGCCGGCGTTCCCACCCTGCTGATGCACGGCGACACCTTGTGCACCGACGATCTGGCCTACCAGAAATTCCGCGCGCAGGTGCGCGATCCGGCCTGGCAGCAGGCCTTTCTCGCGCAGCCGCTGGAACAGCGTCGCGCGTTCGCCGCGCAGGCGCGCGCGCAGAGCCGGCTGCATACCGGCAGCGCGATGGCGCAGATCATGGACGTGACCGACGCGGCGGTGCATGACGCGCTGCGCACCGGTGGCGCGCAGCGTCTGATCCACGGGCATACGCACCGCCCGGCGCGGCATCATGTCGAACTCGGCGACCGCGTCGCCGAACGTGTCGTGCTCGGCGACTGGTATGAACAGGGCAGCGTGCTGCGCGTCGACGGCAGCGTGATCGAGCTGGCGTGCTTGCGCTGACGCGCCGTCGCGCAGCAGCGGGACAGACGCCGGCTAGCCCGCATTTCTCACACCCCTTCTACTGCGGCCGCCGATACGCTCGCCCTGACGCGCGCTGCTCCCTCGCGTCGGCTCGACGTAGTGTCGGCTACGCCTTCGCCGCCACTCAGTCCGCGGCGCGCATCAGGACGGCGTCTCGACGGCCTCGCTACGAACGGGTGTGAGAAATGCGTGCTAGCGGGCGAAATCGCGCTTGAGCAGGCCGTAAAGCGCGGTGTCGGTGATCTCGCCATTCACCAGCCAGCGTTCGCGCAGATAGCCTTCGCGCTGGAAGCCGAGGCGTTCGACCAGACGGCAGGAAGGCGCGTTGCGCGGGTCGATGTCGGCTTCGACGCGACGCAGGTCCAGCGCGTCGAAGCCGTAGCCCAGCACCGCACGCAGCGCTTCCTGCGCATAGCCCTGACCCCACTGCGACGGGTGTAGCTGGTAGCCGGTCTCGGCGCGCTGTTGCAAGCGGTTGGTCGCGAACAGCGTGACGATGCCTACCAGTTCGTCCGCGCCGGTGAGTGTGATCGCCCACGGCCAGACTTCGTCGCGCTCGCCCATGCGGCGGCGCTGTTCGAACCAGTCCAGCGCCTGCTGCTGCTCGGTCCAGGCGGCGAAACTCCAGTAGCGCATCGCGCGTGAATCCGAGTGCAGCAGGTAGATCTGTTCGAGATCGCTGCGCTGCACGGTGCGCAGGCGCAGGCGCGCGGTGTCTAGCACGGGCACGGCACTCAGGCTGTCGCTCATGAAGGCTTCCTTGAGGGCCATGGATTGCAGGGGGAAACATGATGCCCGCCTGCGTGCCGAGCTTGCCAGCGCTGGCGCAGTCCCTGCGATCCTGGCCTGCTACAGTCCGGTCGACTCGACGACTCGCAGGACGCACGGCATGGCCACCATTCTGATCCCGGGCATCAAGGGCAGCGAACTTGCCGACAGCTATCCGCTGGACTGGCCGGTGCGCTGGAGTCTGGAGGACATGGTGTTCGGCGACGCGTTCGAGAACCCGCTGGACTTCGCCCTGATCGACGGCCGCTACGAGGCCAATGACGGCCACCGCATGTTGCCGTCGCGGCCGATCCGCTACGCCTACGGCGAGATGGTCGGCAAGCTGCGTGCGTGGAAGCCGAACGAATCGCTGCATGTCTTCACCTACGACTGGCGCCGCCCGATCGAGCACGCGGCGCAGAAGCTCGCCGAATTCTGCGACGAACTGCGCGGGCGCCAGGCGCGGCTCAAGCGCCCGACCGCGCTGAATTTCGTCACCCACAGCATGGGCGGGCTCGTGCTGCGCTCCCTGCTCGCGCTGCGCGGCGGCAAGGAACCGTTCGCCGATGTGGGCCGCATCGTCTTCATCGCGCCGCCGTTTCGCGGCTCCGTCGCCGCGACGCAGATGCTCATTGCTGGAGAGCGCGACGGCTGGTTCGGTACCGATGAGGACTACCGCAAGATCGCGCGCAGCTTTCCGTCGGTCTACCAGATGACGCCGCACTTCGCCGACTGCTGCGTCGACGAGCAGGGCAACAGCGTCGACTTGTTCGACGCGGCCAACTGGCAGGCCAACGTGCGCGACGGCAGCGGTGGCTTCGATGCGCGCTTCGTCGCCGATGCGGAAGCCTTTCTGCGCGGCGCTTCGCACCGTGGTGGCCACAGCCCGGCGAGCCTGCTCGACGATGCGGCGCTTGCGGCGAATGCTGAGAACATTCTGATTCTGCAGGGCACCGGCATCCCGACGCCGCACCAGTTCACCGTACAGCGTGCGAACACCAGCAATCCGAACTGGTTCGATTTCGCCGGCGCGCGCAAGGACGATCTCGGCGACGGCCGCGTGCACCTGCGCAGTTCCGCCATACCCGGCGTGACGCTGGCGGCCTTTGCGGGCGCGCTCGATCACGGACGGGTGTGCCGCGATACGCGCGTGATCAACACGGTGTCCCTGTGGCTCGAAGGCAAGCGTGCGCTGCGCATGCTGCCGCGCGGTCCCGACCACACGGTGGAGCGGCGCAGCCGCAGCTATTTCGGTGTCTGGGACGGCGACATAGCGAGTTTCGCGGCGCACATCACCTGAGCCGCGGGCATCTCGGCGCTACAGCGGCCTCGCGTAGCGCCGTCCGGTCAGCTCATAGCCAAGCCGTTCGTAGAACGCATGCGCGCCGCTGCGATGTACGGCAGTGGCCACGACCAGGCGCAGCGCGCCTTGCTGCCGCGCCCAGTCTTGCGCTGCCGTTACCAGGCATCGTCCCACCCCCGCGCCGCGTGCGTCGCTCGCGACCACCAGCAGGGTCAGTTGCACCGCGGCTTCGTCGCGGTTGAGCGCCTGATGCGCGTGTACCGTGGCCAGGCCGCGGACACGGTCCGCGGTGCAGGCGACCAACACGACGGCTTGCGGATCCGCCGCGAAGCGGGCCAGGCGTGATGCCGCCTGCGCCGCATCGGCCGGATAACCCAGCTCGCCGAGCAGCAGTGCCACTGCGGCGGCGTCCCTGGCACATGCGTGGCGGATCTTGATCATCTCGTGTACCTCCTGCAGCCAGCCGTGCGGGACAGGGATCTTGCCTCAACCGGGCTCTTGCGCCACCTCCGCGCCGGATGCCTCGCGTTCATTCGGAGTCGTCTAGTGTGCGGCGCCGGCTGCCTCGCGGCCGATCCCGTTCCCTCACGTCCAAGGCGTCCCATGCGCGCGACCCTGCTTGCCTGCCTGCTGTACCTGACGGCCCCTGCCATCCTTGCCGATACCCCCGAACCGGTCGCCGTGCTCGAGACCGTCGTCGTCAGCGGCGAGCAGCCCGGTCCAGGTTTGTGGAAAATTTCCAAAGGCGATCATGTGCTGTGGATACTCGGCACGCTCACGCCGCTGCCGCGGCGCGTGGAATGGGTTTCCCGCAATGTGGAGAAGATCGTCAGCCAGGCGCAGCGCGTGCTGATGCAGCCGCAAGTCTCCCTCAGCGTGGACGGCGGCGCGCTTGGCGGCCTGTTCCTGCTGCCCAGCCTGCTCAAGGCGCGCAACAACCCCGACAAGCAGACCCTGGCCGATGTGGTCCCGGCCGATCTCTACGCGCGCTGGCAGCCACTCAAGCGCAAATACATAGGCCGCAGCAACACGGTCGAGAAGCGCCGGCCGATCTTCGCTGCGCAGGAACTCTACGAGGAGGCAATCGAAGAGGCTGGTCTGCGCATTGATGGCAAGGTCGGCGACACCGTGGAGAAGCTCGCCAAGAAGCACGATGTCGCGATCGAGCGGCCGGTGGTCAAGGTCAAGCTGGCCGAACCGCGCGACACGCTGCGCGCGTTCGCGAAATCCAGCCTCGACGACGTGGACTGCCTGCGCAAGACCGTCGACCGGCTCGAAACCGACCTGCCTGCGATGCAGCTGCGCGCCAATGCCTGGGCCGTCGGCGATCTCGAAGCGCTGCGTGCGCTGCCCTTCGTCGACCAGAACCAGGTCTGCCGCGACGCCATGTTGCGCAACAGCATCGTGCAGGAGACCGGCATGGGTGATCTGCGCGAACGCGTCGCCGCCGCATGGCTGGCGGCGGCGGACGACACGCTGCGCGACAATGCCGTGTCGCTGGCGGTGCTGCCGATAGGCCAAATGCTCGCAGAGGACGGCTATCTGACCGCGCTGACGCAGCGCGGCTATGTGGTCGAGGCGCCGCAGTAGCGGCGGCATCACCGGTCGCGCGAGCTGTCGCTCCTACGATTCCCGATTCTCCATTCCCGATTCGCGCCTCACGCAAACACCACCATGCTTTGCCGGCTCAGCGCGACCGGCGTGCCGTCGGGAGCGGCGATCCAGGTCGACTGGCTGGTATAGCCGTCGCGCGCGGCGACGAGTTCCGCGTCGACGCGCCAGCCGGCCAGCGGCTGCGCGGCGTAGTCCTCGACCAGCAATTCCAGCATCCACGTGAGCGAGCTGCCCGGTGACGCGCCGTCCATCCATGACAGTGCGACCGGTGGCACGAAGTCGGCGATCGAGAGCAGATGCCATTCGCTGGTGCCGCCGTCGTCGCGGACGCCGACTTCGAAGCGGTTTACGGTCACCGGCTTGGCGCTGAACGGCAGCGCGCCGTGGCGCAGGCTCACCGCGAAGTGCTGCATGAAATTCGGCGTGATGCCGGGCAGGAAGGGCAGCGGCGTCGGCGTGGCCTGGCTGGTATCCGCCGCGAGTTCCGGCACGCGGGCCACACGCGACGCACGGCCGGTACCGAACACGCCGATCACGAGCGCGAGCAGGCCGCCGTGCTCGTCCTCCAGCCGCGCCTGTGCGTGCACCGCGCTCTTGCCGCTGCGCAATAGCTGCGCGACCGCGCGCACCTGCCCGGCCGGCACTGGCGCGATGAAGGTCATCTGCAGAGTGCGCAACGGCAGTCCCGCCGGCAGCTGCGAGCGCATGGCCGCGACCGCGATCGCGGCCTGCAGGCCGCCGAACACGCTGCGGCCCTGCAGCCAGTCGTCGCCGACCGTGACCTGCAGGCGTTCCCCGTCGCGCACGGCGCTGGAAATCAGTTCGGACAGTTTCATGAGGCGTGCTCCGGTAGGGCGATCCGTCGAGGGTAGTGCATCGCACCGGTCGCGCCCGGTGCAGGACTCGCCATCGGCCGCGGGTCCGGCGCAATCCACCATTGGCCCTGTTCGGTTTGTGCTTCGCCACGGGTTTCACGGTTCGAGCCGCAACGCGCAGGCAGCCTGCGTTGCCCGAATCACACCCTCTCCCACACCACATCCCTTCGGAGTGCGCCATGCGCCGTTACCTGCCGTTGCCATCGCTGCTGCTGGCATTGCTGCCGCTGTTCGCAGCCGCACCCGCCTTCGCCGCGACCTATCAGGTCGGGCCGGCGCGCACGTATACGACGCTCAACCAGCTATTCGCGGCGGTGAATCTCGGTGGCGGCGACATTGTCGAGGTGGACGGCAATGTCACGTATCCCGGCGGTGTCGTCGTGCCTGCGGCCGACGGCGGCAGTAGCGGCAATCCGGTCGTGATCCGCGGCATCCGCGTCAACGGCCAGCGCCCGCGTATCGACGGCAGCACCAATACGGTGGAATTCCGTCAGTCGAACTACGTCGTCTTCGAAGGCTTCGAGGTGACCGGCGGCAGTTCCCGCTGCATCCTGCAGGGCGCGCACGAAGTCACCGTGCGCGACAGCGTGATCCATGACTGCGCGGGACACGGCATCCTCGGCACGGACCAGTTCTCCGGCTCGTTCACGCTGGAATATTCCGAGGTCTACAACGCCGGTGCCGGCACCTCGCAGCATCCGCTGTACATCCAGAGCGACGAGATCGCCTGGCCCGGCTCGGTGTTCCGCATGCGCTACAACTACATCCACGACGGCAACGGCGGCAACCTGCTCAAGTGCCGGCACGAGCGTGCCGAGGTCCACTACAACTGGTTCCAGGGCGCGGCCTACCACGAGCTTGAACTCATCGGCCCGGACGAGGCGACCCAGCAGAGTGGCTGGACCCGCGACCTCGTGCGCGAGGACCAGGACGTGGTCGGCAACGTCATCGTACACAGCAATCCCGCGTTCGGCGCGGTCGTGCGCATCGGCGGCGACGGTTCCGGCGTCAGCAAGGGCCGCGCGCGCTTCGTCAACAATACCTTCCTGCTCACGTCCGGCCAGGACACCACGGTGTTTCGCATTTTCCAGGAAATGCAATCGGTAGAAATGCACAACAACGTCATCGACGTGACCGCCGGCGGCGTGCCGCGCATCATCCGCGCGGTGGACGGCGAGCTGGTCTGGACCGACGGGCGGCAGATACGCGGCAGCAACAACTGGATCGAAAGCACGTCGAGCTTTGTGCCAACGGTCGGTGAGTGGGCCGGAACCTTGACCGGCACGAATCCCGGATTCACCAACGCCGCGAGCTTCGACCTGCGCCCGGCCGCCGGCAGTCCGCTGCGCAATGCCGGCAACAATGCGCCGGCCAGCAATCCCGCCTTCGCCTTTCCCGGACCCCTGTTTCCTCCGGCCTTCCTGCCGCAGCGCGGCGTTGCGGCGGTCGGCGCAGCGCTGTCGCGCCCGACCGACGGGCTCATCGACATCGGCGCGCTGGAACTTGCGACCGACGGCATCTTCGCGAACGGGTTCCAGTGATTCGGTTGACGGCTGCGATGGCAAGCCCAGCCTGCGTCAGTCGTCAGCCTGCCCGCGCCGGCTCGGCCTCACCGGCAGCGGGGCGAGTATCCAGGCCAGTGCGATCAGCTTGTCGCGCGATGCACTGCGTGGTTTGTGCAGCAGTTCGAGCGCGCGGGTCAGCAGGCGGTTGATCTCGGCCAGGTCGCGCCGGTCGACCCAGCCTTTGCCGCGCGAGGCCCAGACTTCGCGTTCCGCGCCTTCCGTCGCCACGTCGCTGCGCTTGAGCGCGGCGGAAAAATCGCGCGTGGCGATGCGCATCATGCTCGCGCCGGCCCTGTCCACCGCCGCTGCTCCGGCATTGCGACCGCCGCGGTAGCGCAGTTGCAGACGCGAGCCCTTGTCCGCGCGCGTGCGGTAGCGGCGGCCCTCGCCGTCGTCGGGAAGCTCCTCGAGCAGGCCGCCGCCGACGAGCAGGCGCAGGTGGTAGTACAGGCCGTCGGCGGGGCGGCCGAGCTGCGCGGCGAGCGTTGCGACCGAGGCTTCGCCACCGAGCGCTTCCAGCGTATCGACGAGTTCCTGCCGCGCCGGTGCGGCGAGCAGGGCGATCTGACGCGGCTTGTCGACCACACGGCCGGCGGCGGGGCGGGGCTTGCGGGGCTGTGCCATCGATTGGTTTTCCTTCGTTGAAATACTGATTGAATATTCAATGGAAGGACAGTCAGCCGCGGTGTGACCGACTGCAGCCGCCAGCGGGCGCGTTGCAGGTCAAAACGGGAGAAAGCCATGTTTGTACCTGCGCTATGGCTGTTGCTGGCGGCGTTGTCAAGCGTCGCGAGTGCCGCGCCCAATGCGGCCGCCCCTGCGGGTGCCGGCCAAGGTGGCCAGCGGCGGCGAAAGCCGGAACACGGCCCCGAGTCTGTCGGAGTGGGCGAGATAGAGGCCGCCGCGCTCGGCGGGCTAGTGGAAGCGCGGGAGAACCTGGCCACGGACCACCGTGTCGCGTTGCCGCCTTGGCCCTTTCCAAGGTCGCGACTGGCTGTGAGGGCAGCGAGGCAGCCCGTCTCGACGCGCCCGGGCGCGCTGCGGCAGGCCGGCGGACCGGTGGCGCGCCCGGCCTGGCGTAACGCGACGCCGGCCACCGTTGTGCAGGAAAGCGTCCGATACCCTACGCCCAACTGCCTACGGACCCGCCATGTATTCCTACCTGTTCCGCGTTGTCATCGCGCTGCTGGCCGGCGCACCGCTGCTCGCGCACGCTGTCAGCCTGGACATTCCCGCCGGCCATCCGCGCAACTGGTACGGCAACGCCGCGCGTCTGAGCCAGGCGCGCGCGCACTTCGGCTCGACGCCGTTCACGCCGGCCGGCGAGCCGACCACGCTCGCGTTCGGCCGCGCGCTGCGCGGCCTGCTCACGAACAGCACGACCGACTGCGACCAGGCCGTGGCCTATCTGAGCACCTGGGAGGCGCCGGCCGGCATCGGCGGTTTCCGCGATGCCACGCGCCAGCAGGGCGAGGCGCTGCTGCTGATCTACGACTGGTGCCATCAGCGCCTGTCACCCGCGCAGATCACCACGCTGGTCGCGCGCTGGAACGGCTACATGGATCGCGACAACGGCGACGATTTCGCCAATGAAGGCTCCGAAGCGAACAACTATTTCTGGGGCCGCGTGCGCAACAACCTGCTCTGGGGCATCGCGAGTTTTGGCCATAACCCGCGCGCGCAGGAATTCATCGACAACGCGCTGGAGACGCGGCTCGGCGTCTGGTTCCCGTCCTGGTACCAGGACTTCGGCCGCGGCGGCGTGTTTCCCGAAGGCGCGGACTACGGTTCCGTGACACTGTCGTATCCGATCGTGCCGTTCCAGAGCGCGGCGGATTTCGGCTTCGACCCGTATGCGCAAACTCCGTATTTCCGGGAAGCGCAGTACGCGCTGATCTACGGCACCACGCCCGGCCCGACCAGCATCACCGGCGTCCCCCCCGCCGGCAACGTGCTGTTCCCGTTCAACGACGACGCGACCTTCTTCGAAGGCAGTCCGATCAACGTGCGCACCTACTACGGCGATGCCGCGCGCTATTTCGGCCAGCGCAACCCGGCCAGCGGCAACGCGCGCCACATGCGCGCCTGGCTCGCGGCGACGAACGCGGGGCGCAGCTGGATGTTCGATGCCTTGGGCGGGGCCGGCCAGCCGGCGGACTTGAACGCCTTGCCGCTGGACTATTTCGCGCCCGGCGCGGCCGTGTTCTACGCGCGCAGCGCGTTCGATGCGAACGCGAGCGCGCTGCATGTCCAGCTCGGTACGCCGGGCGGTGTGCAGCATCGCCACCGTGACGCGGGCAATTTCCAGTTCTGGCGCAAGGGCCGCTGGATCACGCGCGAAAGTGTCGGCTACTCCAAGCCGCTGCGCGGCTTCGGCGGTGTCGGGCAGATCGATACCGAGCACCACGTCGCGCACAACGGCCTGCTGTTCCAGGGCCGCACGACCGGGCGCTGGGTCGGCAGCGGGCCGATCGTGATTCCGCCGGGCGCCGATCGTGGCGACCAGCCCGACGGACTGCCCGAGGTCGTGCGCCTGCACCACCATCCGGAATTCGGCTACGTCGCGACGGATTTTTCGAAGGCCTACCGCAATACCGGCGGACGCCGCGTCGACTGGCCGTATGCGGACAAGGCCGTGCGCGAGTTCCTGTTCCTGCGCCGCTTCGGCGCGCTCGTGATCCTCGACCGTATGCGCGCCAGCGGTGACTCGCAGCTACCGTTCTACTTCACGCCCAACTGGATCAGCAGCATCGAAGGCAGCGGCGCGCCGGACCCGCAGGCCGTGCATGTGAATGCGGACGCCGTGGTGCGCACGTTTCTGATGCACTTCGAGACCGCGCCGACGACCGTGGCCAATCGCGCCAGCGCGACGGTCGGCAACCAGGTTGCCGAACTCATCACGCTGCTGCCGGCCAATCCGGTTTACCGGGTCGTCAACGAGGACGTCGCCGGCGCCGAGCTGTACGGCCAGCACCGTCTGGAACTGGATTCCAGCGGCAGCGTCGAGAGCTATTTCATCAACGTCGTGCACGGCCGCGACAGCGGCGCGACCGCGCTGGCCGCGAACCTCGTCGACAACGGCGGTAGCTGGACGCTGACCTTGAGCGATGCGCTGCAGGGCAGCGTCAGCGTGGTGCTGCTCAAAGGCATGGCCTCGAGCGGCGGCAGCGTCACCTTCGGTGCTGCCGCGCCGGTGCCGCTGCACGGTGGCGTGCAGGGCATCACGGTCACGAGCGAGGGACCCGTCTGGGCATCGCTGCAGGATGCGATCTTCGCGAACGGGTTCCAGCTGCCGTGAAACGGCGCGCGATCACGCAGACGGCAACCTCGCCGCCGGCGTGATCGGCCGCGGCTCAGGCGGTGCCGGTTGCGGCGGTCACGACGATCTCGACCTTCCATTGCGGATTGGCGAGTGCTGCCTGCACGGTCGCGCGGGCCGGCGTATGGCCGGGCACGACCCAGGATTGCCAGACCGCATTCATCGCGTCGAAGTCACCAAGATCGACGAGGAAGATTTCGGCGCGCAGCAGGCGCGACTTGTCGCTGCCGGCGCGGGCGAGCAGCGCATCGATCGCGGCCAGCACCTGCTGTGTCTGGCCGGTGATGTCCGCGGCGGCATCGTCGGCGATCTGTCCGGCGAGATAGATCGTGCCGTTGTGGATGACCATCTCGGACATGCGTGGACCGGTGTCGAAACGCTGGATCATGGGGATTCCTTGTGTGTGATTGCCGAGAGCTTAAGCCCTCCCCTTGAAGGGGAGGGCTGTTTACCGGCTCGTGGATCGGCTAGTGCGCCGGATCGATCTTCAGCACCGCGCCGGGATTCGCGTCCGTCAGCAGGTACAGGCCGCCGTCCGCGGCGACCCGCACGTCGCGCAGGCGCTGGCCGAGTTCGGCGAACAGCACTTCCTGCGTGCCCGGCTGGCCGCCGCGCAGCGGTATGCGCCGCACCTGCCGCGCGGCGAGCGCGCTGACCAGCAGGCTGTCGCGCCATTGCGGAAACGCATCGCCGCGGTACAGCGCGAAGCCGGCCGGCGCGATCGACGGTGTCCAGTGCAGCAGCGGTGGTTCCAGTCCCGGCCGTTCCGTATACGGCGAGACCAGCGCGCCGCTGTAGTCCCGCCCGTAGGTCACCAGCGGCCAGCCGTAGTTGCGGCCGGGCCGGATACGGTTGACCTCGTCGCCGCCGCGCGGACCGTGTTCATGTGCGTAGATCGTTCCGTCGTTCGCGTCGACGAGCAGGCCCTGCACGTTGCGATGACCGAGGCTGTAAATCTCGGGCAGCGCGTCATCGCGGCCGACGAAAGGATTGTCGGCCGGCACGCTGCCGTCGCGGTTGACGCGCACGAGCTTGCCGAGGTGGCTCTTGAGGTTCTGTGCTTCCTCGCGGAACGCGAAGCCGTCACCGAGCCCGATCACGAGGCTACCGTCGGCGAGCTGCGCCATGCGCGCGCCGTAGTGCACGCTGCCCTTCTTCAGCGGACGTGCGGAGAACACGGTCCTGACGTCGGTGAGCGCAATGCCGTCGAAACGCGCGCTGACCACGTTCGTCGCGTTCGCGTCGGGGCTGCCGGCGGCAAACGAGAGATAGATCGTGTGGTTCTGCGCGAAACCGGCGTCGGGCAGCACGTCGAACAGGCCGCCCTGGCCGTGCGCCAGCACGGCCGGTGGGCCGGTCACGGGTTCGGCGCGCAGCGCGCCGTTCTCGATCACGCGCAGGCGGCCGGGACGTTCCGTCACGAGCACGCGC
>JAAFHE010000350.1 GCA_013298265.1 Lysobacterales bacterium
CTCGCTGCCGTGCTTGTGCTGAGTGTCTCGGCGTGCGGTCGCACCTCGGACGAAGCGCGTATCCGCGAGACGGTCGCGGCGATGGAGTCGGCGCTCGAAACGCGCAATCCGCGCGACTTCATGGCACATGTGGCTGAGGATTTTGCCGGCCAGGAGGCCGGTTTCGACCGGCCGTCCCTGCACAACCTGCTGCGTGCGCAGTTCTTGCGCAACCAGTCCGTGGGTGTGTTGATTGGCCCGATCGACATCGTGATACAGGCGCCGCGCGCGACGGCGACGATGACGGCCACGCTGAGCGGCGGAGCCGGCGGCCTGCTGCCCGAGCGCGGCGCGATCTACGAGGTGGAAACCGGCTGGAAGCAGGTCGGCGGCGACTGGCAGTGCATCAGCGCGCGCTGGCGTCAGCACTGAGTCATCGCTGCGGCACCGCCGCTAGGACGCACCTACGGCGTGACGCGGCCTGGAAACCGCGCGTATATTCCCCATCTGACAGCGATTGAACTGTCATTTGGAGAACAGCATGAGCGCCACCGCCGACGACGTCTCGCGATTCCTGCAATCCAACCGCGGCACGTCCCGCTTCCGCGTGCCGGCGACGGCGCTGCAGTTCGATGCGCTGCTGCGCAAGGGCCTGTCGCTTTCGGTCGCCGATGCCGCCGCGTCGAATCTCGGTATCGCGCGCGAACGGCTGGCCCGGTTGCTGCGGGTCAGTCCGTCGACGCTGGAGCGGCGCTTCAAGGACAAGATCGATCTGACTGGCGCCGAGGCGGACGCGCTGTATCGCATCATCGGCGTGCTCGGCGTCGCCCAGCGTGTCCTGGTCAGCGACGAGAACGTCCGCTCCTGGATGGGGCGACCGCAAGCGGGTCTCGACGGTCGGGTTCCGCTGGATCTCATCGACAACGCCGCCGGCACCGAGGCCGTGATCCTGCTGCTCGAGCAGGTCTACCACGGCATCGTGCCGTGATTGTCTGGCGCATCATCCGCAAGGAATTCGTGCAATCGCCGCTGTCGGTCGAAGGCGCCAAGGCTTGGCCCGGCCGCTGGCATTCCGCCGGTACAGCGATCCTGTATACCGCAGCCAGCGAATCGCTGGCGCTGCTGGAGAAATTCGTCCACTTGGCGCTGGAGTTCCGCACCATCCCGCATGTGAAGCTGTGCATCGAACTGCCGGCGGACGCGGTGGTGGAGAACATCGAGGATGTCGGCGACAGGCCAGTCAACTGGCGCAGCGACGATCCGACCGCCGCGCGCGCCGCCGGTGACCGCTGGGCGCGCCGCTCCGAGGCACTGGGACTGAGCGTACCGAGTGTGCTGTCGTCGAGCGAACGCAACGTGCTGCTGCGGGCTGCCTCGCCGCTGTATGCCCAACTGCAGATCCGCAGCAGCGAGGAATTCCTGTACGACGAGCGCATGTGGAAAGGTGAAACGCGGGCAGCGCTCAAGCGCGGCAAATAGCGACGTTTCGCGCGCCGTTCGCGCGGTGGCGCGAGCGGCTCGGCACCGGCGCGCAAACGCAGACGTTCCTGCGCGATCGCCCTCAGGTCACGCCGAAAGCGCTGCAGGCTGAACCCGGCGCGGCACCTGCGCGCAAGAATCGAATTTGCCGGTCAGTCGCGTAGCGGACGGCGCCGGAGACCGGCGCCGCCGTCGCACGGACCTCAGGCCGCCTTCGGCGCCGCCGCGAGCTGGCGCAGCACGTAAGGCAGGATGCCGCCGTGGCGGAAGTATTCGACTTCCTTCGGAGTCAGCAGCAGCACCTTGACCGTGAAGCGCTTGGTTTCGGTCGCGCCCTTGGCCAGCACGTCGATCTCGCGTGCTTCGCCGTCGTTGAGTCCGGCGATCTCGAACACTTCATCGCCCTTCAGGCCGATGGTCTGCGCATTCTCGCCATCCTTGAACTGCAGCGGCAGCACGCCCATGCCGACGAGGTTGGAGCGGTGGATGCGCTCGAAGCTCTCGGCGATCACGGCCTTAACGCCAAGCAGCATCGTGCCCTTGGCCGCCCAGTCACGTGAGGAACCCGTGCCGTATTCCTTGCCGGCGATGACGACGAGCGGTACACCTTCGTTCTTGTAGCGCATGGCGGCGTCGTAGATCGACAGCTTGGCGCCGTCCGGATAGTGATAGGTGTTGCCGCCTTCCTCGCCACCCAGCATCAGGTTCTTGATGCGGATGTTGGCGAAGGTGCCGCGCACCATCACGTCGTCGTTGCCGCGGCGCGAACCGTAGGAGTTGAAATCGATCTTCGACACGCCACGACCCTGCAGGAAGGCGCCGGCCGGGGAGCTGGCCTTGATGTCGCCGGCCGGCGAGATGTGGTCGGTCGTGATCGAGTCGCCGAACAGGCCCAGCGCGCGTGCGCCGAAAATGTCCTCGATCTTGCCGACGTTCATCGTCATACCGTCGAAGTAGGGCGGATTCTTGATGTACGTGGAGGTGCTGTCCCAGGCGTAGATCTCGCCCTCGGCCGAGGCAATCTGGTTCCAGCGGCTGTCGCCCTTGAACACATCGGCGTAGTTCTTCTTGAACATCTCCGGGCCAACCGTCTCGGCGATGACGTCGCCGATTTCCTTGTTGGTCGGCCAGATGTCGCGCAGGAATACAGCCTTGCCGGCTTCGTCGTGGCCGATCGGATCCTTGGACAGATCGGTATCGACCGTACCGGCGATCGCGTAGGCGACGACCAGCGGCGGCGAGGCCAGGTAGTTCATCTTGACTTCGGGATGCACGCGGCCTTCGAAGTTGCGGTTGCCTGAGAGCACCGAGGTCACGATCAGGTCGCCTTCGGCGACGCCGGCGGAGACTTCCTCCGGCAACGGACCGGAATTGCCGATGCAGGTCGTGCAGCCGTAGCCGACGACGTAGAAGCCCAGCTGCTCCAGGTGCTTGAGCACGCCAGCCTTCTTCAGATAGTCAGTGACGACCAGCGAGCCCGGGCCGAGCGAGGTCTTTACCCAGGGCGCCACCTTGAGGCCTTTCGCGACCGCATTGCGTGCGAGCAGCCCGGCGCCGAGCATCACGGCCGGGTTGGAGGTATTGGTGCAGGAGGTGATCGCCGCGATCACTACGGCGCCGTCCTTCAGAGTGTATTCGCTGCCGTCCTTGCTAACCTTGGCCGAACCGGGCGTCGCCGACTTGCTCTTGGTCGTGCGCGCATCGGCCATCGGGGCCAGCGCTTCCCGATAGTTGGCTTCGACATCCTCGAGCAGCACCCGATCCTGCGGGCGCTTGGGGCCCGCCATCGACGGCTTGACGTCGGCGAGATCGAGGCTCAGCACCGAGCTGTAGTCCGCGTCGGGCTGGCCCGGGTCGCGCCACAGGCCCTGGGCCTTGGCATAGGCTTCCACGAGGTTGATCAGCGCTTCGTCTCGGCCGGACAGGCGCAGATAACTCAGCGCTTCGCTGTCGATCGGGAATATGCCGCAGGTCGCGCCGTATTCCGGTGCCATGTTCGCGATCGTCGCACGGTCGGCGAGGGGCAGATGATCCAGGCCGCTGCCGAAGAACTCGACGAACTTGCCGACCACGCCATGCTTGCGCAGCGTCTGGGTAACGGTCAGCACCAGGTCGGTCGCGGTCGCACCTTCCGGCAGCTTGCCGCTGAGCCTGAAACCGACGACTTGCGGAATCAGCATCGACGAGGGCTGGCCGAGCATGGCGGCTTCAGCCTCGATGCCGCCGACGCCCCAGCCGAGCACGCCGATGCCGTTGATCATCGTGGTGTGCGAGTCGGTACCGAAGACCGTGTCCGGGAATGCCCAGGTGTCGCCAGCGGTGCTGCGCGTCATCACGACGCGGGCCAGATTCTCGAGATTAACCTGATGCACGATGCCGGTGTTCGGCGGCACCACCTTGAAGTTGTCGAACGCGTTCTGGCCCCAGCGCAGGAAGGAATAGCGTTCGATATTGCGGCCGAACTCGATCTTGCCGTTGAGGTCCAGCGCCTCGGGCTTGCCGAACACGTCGACCTGCACCGAATGGTCGATTACGAGTTCCGACGGAATCTGCGGGTTGATCTGGCTCGCGTCGCCGCCGAGCTTGACCACCGCGTCGCGCATCGCCGCCAGGTCGACGACGCACGGCACGCCCGTGAAGTCCTGCAGCACGACACGCGCGGGCATGAACGAAATTTCAGTATCCGGTTCCTTGGTCGCTTCCCAGTTGGCGACGGCTTCGATCTCTTTCTGCGTTACGTTGATGCCGTCCTCGTGGCGCAGCAGGTTTTCGAGCAGGATCTTCATCGAGAACGGCAGGCGCTTGAGGTCATAGCGCTCGCCCAGCTTGGCGA
Source organism: Lysobacterales bacterium (assembly GCA_013298265.1). Lineage (GTDB taxonomy): Bacteria > Pseudomonadota > Gammaproteobacteria > Xanthomonadales > Rhodanobacteraceae > Tahibacter. Next base: position 4,292 of record JAAFHE010000350.1, read on the forward strand.
GGCTGGCGATGGTGTAGCGCTGACCATTGACCTCGAGTGAGGTGCGGGTCGAGAAAGAGTCTTTCATTCCGTTCTCCTGGCGTGCAGCGGCTGGATCCAAGTGGGGCAACGAGAGGCCGGTCGGCGGCGGCGGGAGATACTTGCCGGCGTGGCGACTACTCGAAAAAAAAGCGGCACATTATGCCTCAAACGGGTGTTTGACGGCGGTTTTTGCGCATGACTTTGGTCGCTGATGTGACGTAACGGCATATCGCCGGCGGTCCTGCGGCAGCACGGTAGGGGGCGACGCCGTTCACGCGCCGTCGAGCTTGGCGCGACTCAGCATCCCTCGCGCCAGCATCACGATCTGGCTGCGCTTGAACAGCAACTGCCACTGGCTGCCGCCGAGCTGGCGCCAGAGTACCGCTGCGCGCACGCCGGCTAGCAGCGTCGAACGGATGCGCTCTACCTGAGCCGGTTGCTGCAGATACAGCGGGTTGCCCTGCACCACGACGCGCGGACGCAGGTTGGACAGGGTGCTGGCGTACAGCTCGGACAGGCGCGCGAGCACGCTCGTATGGGTCACGCCGAGGTGGTCGACCTGACGCTGGATCGCCTCGATGCCTTCGCGCAAGGTCCGCAGCATTTCGGGGCGTGCGGACAGCTTGCGTTCCACGCGCAGCACGGTAACGGCAATCTGGCTGATCGCCACGTC
>JAAFHE010000351.1 GCA_013298265.1 Lysobacterales bacterium
CGCGCGCTGATCCGCTGCGGCGGACGCGAGCCGGTCAATCTCGACCTGCGCGTGATCGCGGCTACCGCGCAGGATCTCGACAGTCTGGTTGCGGCGGGGCGCTTCCGCGAAGAGCTCTACTACCAGCTCAAGGTCGTGCCGCTCGCCGTGCCTGCGCTGCGCGAGCGCGTCGAGGACGTGCCGGAGCTGCTTCAGTACTACGCAGACTTTTTTTCCAATCGCGACAAGTTGCCTTATCGCATCTTCCCGGTCGCGGTGCAGAACCGTCTGCGCAACTACACCTGGCCGGGCAACCAGCGCGAGCTGCGCAACCTCGTGCAGCGCCTGCTGATCCTGGGCGCCGCGCCGGAAGTGGAGCTGGCCGAGGTCGAGCAGGCGCTCGGCGGCAGCGCGCCGGCGCGGACAATTGCCCGCGGCGATGGCTTCGACATCGACTTCGGCCTGTCCCTGCGCGACGCGCGCGAACAGTTCGAACGTGCCTATCTGTTGCGCCAGCTGCAGGAAACCGGCGGCAGCGTCGGCAAGCTCGCCAAGCTCGTCGGCATGGAGCGCACGCACCTGTACCGCAAGCTGCGCGATCTGGGCGTCGACGTGAAGGCCGGTTCGCGCGAGGACTAGCGCCGTGCCGCAAGGGCAGGGGGAAGGCATGCGCGACGAGGACGAGACCATTGCCGACAGCGTGGCTGTCGAGCCGGCCGAAGCGCTGCCCGCGCAGATCGGTCCGTATCAGGTGCTGGGCCTGCTCGGCGAGGGCGCCATGGGCCGCGTCTACCGGGCGCGCGAAAGCCAGCCACCGCGCGAAGTCGCGCTCAAGGTCATGCATGCGCTCGGCCGCAACGCGCTGACCCGCTTCCGGCGCGAAGTGGAATTGCTCGCCCAGCTCGAACATCCCGGTATCGCGCGCCTGTATGCGGCCAGCGATGCGGCATCGGAAGGGCAGGCACCGCCGTGGCTCGCGCTGGAATACGTGCGTGGACACGACCTGCTTGCGCACGCCAGGGGACGCGAGCTCGGCCTGGATGCGCGCCTGCAGCTGCTGGTCGAGATCTGCCGCGCCGTGCACTACGCCCACGGTCGCGGCGTGATCCATCGCGACCTGAAGCCCGGCAACATCCTCGTCGATGCGAGCGGCCAGCCCAAGGTGCTCGATTTCGGCATCGCGCGGCTCGCCGACGGCCTGCCGCGCGAGGTCACGCAGTTCGGCCAGGTGCTTGGCACCGTGCCGTACATGAGTCCGGAGCAACTGTCCGGCAACAGTGGCCAGGTCGACGCGCGCAGCGATGTCTACGCACTGGGCTGCATTGCCTACGAGCTGATCGGCGGGCGCCTGCCGCATCCCCAGCTGTCGACCTCGACCCTGTTCGAGGCCATCGACATCGTGCGCCACCAGGCCCCCGATCCGCTGGGCCATGTCGCCGCGGCGGCGCGCGGTGACCTCGAAACCGTGGTCATGAAGGCGCTCGCACAGGAACCCGAGCGGCGCTACAGCTCGGCCGCGGAATTTGCCGCCGACCTGCAGCGCGCACGCGAGCACCGCCCGGTCGACGCGCGGCCACCGACGCTGGGCTACCTGCTTGCGCGCTTCGTGCGCCGGCACCGCCTGGCCAGCGCCGCGGCCGCCTTCAGCGTGCTCGCGCTGATCGTCGCGAGCGTCGTCTCGCTGCGCCTGGCCTGGTCCGAGGCGGCGGCGCGGCGCGAGGCCGAATCGCGTGCGGCCGAGGCCGGCGCGGTCAGCGGCTTTCTCGAGCGCATGCTCGTGTCAGCCGACCCCGATCGCAGCCAGGGCGGTGACCTCACCGTGCGCAGCGTGCTCGATGCGGCGCAGGCCGAACTGCAGCAGGCCGGTCTCGCGCCGCTGGCTGCCGCGCGCGTGAACCTGACGCTGGCGACCAGCCTGCTCAAGCTCGGCGAGATGACGCGCGCCGAGTCCCTGTTCGCGCAGGCGCAGGCTTCGCTCGACGCCGGCGCGCCGGTCGAACTGCGCGACGCGCTGCAGGTCGGTCAGGCGCGCGCGCTGTATGCGCAGCAGAAATACGCGGCGGCGGACGCGCTGCTGGACCCTTTGCTGGCGCGCACCGGGCCCGTATTGCAGGCGGCGATCCGCATCGACGCGCGTCTGGCCCAGGCCGAAGGCATGCTCGCGCAAGGCAAGTCCGAAGCCAGTGAAGCGCTGCTGCGGCCGCTGCTGCGCGACGCGCAGCGCGAGCTCGGCGACAGTCATGCGTTGAGCCTGGCCATCAGCCAGAACCTCGGTTCGACCCTGCGCCTGGCCGGCCGTTACGACGAGGCCATCGAACTGTCGCGCGCCTCGCTGGCCGTGCATCTGGCCAAGGTCGGTCCGGATCATCCGCAGACGCTGAACATGCGCAGCCTGCTCGGCGCTCTCTACGAGCTGAAAAACGACGATGCCGCGGCCGAAACCGAGTTCCGCGAAGTCATCGTCGCGCGCACGCGCGTGCTCGGTGCCGCGCATCCCGCGACCGTCAACGCGCAGCAGGCGCTGGCCTCGTTCCTGGTGCGTCGTGGCGAATCGCAGAAGGGCATTGCGCTGATCCACGACGTGATCGAGGCGCGCCGCCTGCGCGGCGAGGACAACACGCCGAACAACCTGCTCGCGCGCAACGTGCTGGCCTACGGTCTGGAAGACCTGGGCCGCCTCGCCGAGGCTGAGGCCGAGCTGCGCCGCGTCGTCGCCGCGCAGAGCCGCGATGGCGGTCCGGCCAATGCCGAAGCGATTGGTCCGCGCAACAACCTGGCCATGCTGTTGCTCAAGCAGAAGCGCGCCGCTGACGCGCTCGTGGAATTCGACGCACTGGACAAGTGGATGCACGCGAACCTGCCGGCCGGCCATCCGTATTTCGCGATTTTCGCGAGCAACCGCGGCGAATGCCTGCTCCAGCTCGGTCGCTGGGACGAGGCACGCAGCGTGCTGCTGGGCGCGCATCGCGACCTCACGGCGAAATTCGGCGCCGGCCACGAGCGCACGCGCACCGCAGCCGGCCGTCTGGCCACGGTGCATCGTCATTTTGGCGACGTCGCTGCAGCGACTTCGCTGGAAAGCGCGGGCAAACCGTGATTCCGGCGCTGCTGGCGCTGTTCGGGGCGCTGCTGCTGTTTGTCGCGGTCAGCTGGGGCCGCGAGCGTCGCGCGCACGCGGCGACGCTCGTGGCACTGGAACGCGAGCGCGGTTCGCGCGAACGCGAGATCGGTGAACAGGCCGCCGCACTGGAACGCGAGCGCATCTACCACGACCTGCACGACGATCTGGGCGCCAAGCTGCTCAGCCTGATCCACGGTGCGACCACGCCGCAGCAGGCCGACCAGGCGCGTGCCGCGCTCCAGGACTTGCGCGATACGGTCAGCCGTTCACGCGGCACGCCGGGCACGCTCGGCGACGTGCTCGCCGATATCCGCAACGAAGCACGGCAGCGCCTGGCCGCGGCACAGATCGAACTCAACTGGAACGAAGCCGGCGAGCTGCCGGATCCGCCGCTGCGCAGCGAGCAGTCGCTGCATCTGCACCGCATCGTGCGCGAGGCGATCAGCAACACCATCCGCCATGCCCACGCCGCGTCGCTGCGTGTGCGGGTCGCCTGTCGCGGCAATGAACTGCTGCTCGAACTCACTGATGACGGCCACCGTGAGATTCGCGACGGCAGCGGCACGCGCGGCATGCGCCAGCGCGCGCATGAGCTCGCCGGCGATATCCGCTGGACCGAAGGTACCGCCGGCGGCACCAAGGTGGTGCTGGTGTTCCCGCTGCCGTCCGCGGCAGGATAGGCGTATGGAAATTCAGCGCGCCCTGGTCGTGGATGACCTCGCCGGTAGCCGTGACTGGCTGGCCCGTGCGCTCGCGCTCGCGTTTCCAGGCGTGGTCGTGCAGCCGGCGTCGACGCTGGCCGAGGCGTTCGCGCTGATCGATCCGCCACCGCCGCTGGCGCTGATCGACCTGGGCCTGCCCGACGGCAGTGGCGTGCGCCTGATCGAAGCACTACGCGCGCAGCCTGGCCACACCCTGTGCATCGTCGCCACGGTCTTCGACGACGACGCGCACCTGTTCCCGGCGCTGCGCGCCGGCGCCGACGGCTATGTCCTCAAGGACCAGACACCTGAGGCGCTGGCTGACATCCTCAGCGGCATCGCCGCGGGCCAGCCGCCGCTGTCGCCGTCCATCGCCCGGCGCCTGCTGCGCCACTTCCAGCCCGAACCGGTGCCGACGACGTCGCAGGAAGCACTGACCGCACGCGAAACCGACGTGCTGCGCCTGATCGCGAAAGGCCTGACCGTCGGCGAGGCCGCGACCATGCTCGACCTGTCGCGACATACCGTCGCGGGCTATCTCAAGGCCATCTACCGCAAGCTCAGCGTGAACTCGCGCGCCGAGGCCGCACTGGAAGCGACCCGGCGCGGCCTCGTCGGGCGCTATTGATTCCTCAGGCGCCGCGGCGCCACGCGAGCAGGCCGCTGCCGGCCAGCAGCAACGCCATCAGCAGCATGCCGATGTTGCCCAGTGCCGGCACCGGGACGCGCGCTATCGGCGTGCCGCCACCGCCGCCGACCTGCGCCGAACCGAAGCCGTCGACATAGACGTAGCCCGCATGCCCGCTCAGCGAGCAGTCTGCGCCGATCACGGTCAGCGAGATCTGCTGGCCGACTATGCTGGCCGGCAGCACCGCGTCGACGTTCTGGAACGGCAGATACTTCCAGTTGCCCGTGCCCTGCTGGAAGGTCACGCCGGGCTGGCCTGAATAGGCGAACTGCTCGAACAGCACGCTGTTGTCGGCGACGCTGCGCACGACGACGTAGAAATACGGTTGGTCCTCGGGCGAATGCGATGGATCGTCCAGCACGGGCGCAAACGAGAAGCGCAGATGCGGCAGACCGTCGGCCGGGTCGATGTCGGCGGCGGTAACGGTGTCGGTCTGGGCCAGGGTGGTCAGCCGTGCGCCGGTGTTTTCGTCATTGATCTTGGCGGTGTATTGG
>JAAFHE010000364.1 GCA_013298265.1 Lysobacterales bacterium
TTCAGGGGTACGCATCGGAAATCCTCAAGCACCCGCAACCAGCAGCGCAGACGCTGGGCGGACAGATTGCGCCGCCGGACAACCGCGGAGGCGGAAATGGCAGAGGTGGTGCCGAACCACCGGCGCTCAATAGCTTAGCAGGCATGAATCAGTCGCCGCGGCGCAGCTCGCGCCAGGCCAGCCAGGCCGTGCTCCAAGGCGCCCGATCCAGGCGTGACCACAGCACGGAAAACGGACCCTCCGGCGGCAAAGGGCGCACACGCCATTGTTCACAACGCCAGCGCAGGCGCGCCAGCCAGCCGGCGCTCGCGCACAGTGAAGGGGCAAGAGCAGCAAGCGAGGCGCCGATCGCAGCCACTTGTTCACGCACCAGGTTGTCACGAGCGGAACCCGGCAGCGACAGCGCCGAGCGATCCATCTGGTGACGTGCCAGCAGTTGCATGGGTACGGCAGAGGTATCGTCATTGCCGTCGAGCGGAAGACGCGCCAACTGGCGCAGCAGGTAGCTCAGCGCACCGAGGCTCGCCTGCGGCGAAATCGCCGCCAGGGACGAACCGAGCAGGTGCACCCGCAAGCGCTCCACGCCGAGGAATACCGGCTCGCAGGCAGCCAGCTGCGCCGCAAGATCCGCCGGCGGCGGGGCGTCGTGCCGTCGTGCGGCCATTGCCAGCAGCGGCGCCAGCGCATCAGCGGTCACCGGGGCCGTCGGGCCGGTGCCGAGATGACGTGTCAGCGGGTGGCGCGCTTCGCCGATGGCGTAGCGCTGAAGCTCCTCGCTCCACCAGTGCAGCTTGCCGATGGCCGCCGTCGCATCGGGCAGATGCAGCGTTGCCTGCAGCAGCTCGTGTGCGATGGCTTCGAACGCCAGTAGTGCCGGCGCCTGCCGTGCAAGCAGCGAACCCGCGACACGCAGTTCCGGATAGGCCTGCTCGAGCTTGGCGACGAAGCTCGCGACATCCGCAGGCAGCCCGCTCATGCGGCCTGCAGGGCGAACGCGTGCTGAAGCGAGCGCGCAGACCCGGCGACCCAGTCGGCCGACCAGGCCCGAGGATCCTCGCCGTCGAGATAACCCCAGGCCGCCGCCACCGTATACAGCCCCGCCGCACGACCGGCTTCGATGTCGCGAAGGTCGTCACCGACATACGCACACCGCGCGGGCGCGACGCCGGCGAGTTCACAGGCGCGCAGCACCGGTGCCGGGTCCGGCTTGCGAACGCTGAGGCAGTCGCCGCTGACCAGGGCAGCGCAGCGCTGCGACCAGCCGAGTCGATCCATCAACGGCCGCGCCAGCCAACCCGGCTTGTTCGTCACGACGCCCCAGCGCGCGCCGCGCCCTTCAATCGCGGCGATCAGGTCATCGACACCATCGAACGGTCGCGACAAGGCGGCAATGTCGGCCGCATAAATGTCGAGAAATCGGGGCAGCAACTCGTCGTAACGTTGCTCGTCCAGATGCGGCAGCCCGCGCCGCAGCATGGCACGCCCCCCCTTGGACACGACCGACCGCACCGCCGCTGCATCCGGTGCGGCCTGATCCAGCTCCCGGCACAAGCGCTGCATCGCGGCGACCAGATCCGGCGCCGAATCGACGAGAGTGCCATCCAGGTCGAACAGCACTGCATCAAGATCGCGGTCGAGCAACCTCATGCGGGCTTGGCCGCGCAGACCAGATAGTTAACCGCCACCGAGGACACCACACGCGCGCGGCGCGTCAGCGGGTTGTATTCGAGGCCGCGCAGATCTTCGAGAGTGAGGTTCGCCGCGCGTAGCGCGGCAGCCATTTCGCTGGGTTTGATGAATTGCCGGTAGTGATGCGTGCCGCGCGGTAGCAGACGCAGCAGATACTCGGCGCCGACGATGCCGAGCGCGAAGGCCTGCGGCGTGCGGTTCAGGGTGGACGCGAACCAACGGCCACCCGGTTTGAGCAGGCGTGCGCAGGCCTCAATCACACTGCCCGGATCGGGTACGTGCTCAAGCATTTCCATGCAGGTGATCGCATCGAAGCTACCGGGCTGCTGCGCAGCCAGCGCTTCGGCGCTGATCTCGCGGTAGTCCACCGAGAGATTCGACTCATACAGATGCAGCCTCGCCACATCGAGCACGCCGGGGGCGAGATCGATCGCGGTGACTTCGGCACCCGCCGCGGCAAGCGCTTCGCTGAGCAGACCGCCACCGCAGCCCACATCGAGCACTCGCGCGCCACGCAGGCCGACACGGCCGGCCACATACGCCAGGCGCACAGGGTTGAGATCGTGCAGCGGACGAGATTCGCCGTCAGGGTCCCACCAGCGGCTCGCAAGTCGGTCGAATTTGGCGGTTTCGCTGCGATCGACGTTTTCAGCATTTGTATTCATTGGAATTTCTCGCAAATCCGGTAAAGCACCACTCAACCAGCGATGCGCTGCCGCCACTCGCGCGCCTTGGCCTTCAGAGCCGCCACGTCAAAGTCGACGAGCGTACCGGCGATCAACTTCGGCGCACCGGCGATCCAGACATCGCTGACCTGGTGACGGCCGCAGGCATAAATCAGCTGCGAGACGACATTGAACACGGGCTGCGTTTCCAGCGCATCTAGGCGCACTGCGACCAGGTCGGCAGCCTTGCCCGGCTCGATCGACCCGACGCGATCGCCCCAGCCCAGCGCCCGGGCCGCGTTCAGCGTCGCCGCACGCAGCGCAAAGGGCGCGTCGAACGCACTCGCATCGCCGGAAACGCCCTTGGCCAGCAACGCCGCGGTACGCATTTCGCCGAACATGTCCAGATCGTTGTTGCTGGCGCAGCCGTCGGTGCCAAGCGCGACATTGACCCCGGCGCGGCGCAGCGCCTCGGCCGGGCAGAAGCCGCTGGCAAGCTTGAGGTTGGACTCGGCACAGTGAACGACCGAAACGCCCGCTTCCGCGCACAGGCGGATTTCAGCCTCTTCGAGCTGGGTCATGTGTACGGCAATCAGGTGGTCGTTGACGATGCCTAGTCCCTGCAGCCGGGCCAGCGGCCGCGCGCCGTGATCGCGGCGCGAGTCATCGATCTCCTGCGCCGTCTCGTGGACATGTACATGCACCGGGATGTCGAGCTGGTCCGACAGCATGCGCACGCGCTCGAAGCTTTCATTGCTGACCGTATACGGTGCGTGCGGCGCGAACGCAGTGCCGATCAGGCCGTCGCCGCGGTATTCGTCGTGTACGGCCAAGGCCTTGTCGAAGTATTCGTCGCGCGTACGTGCCCAGGCGCTCGGAAACTCGATCACCGGCAGACCGACGAGCGCGCGAAAACCGCGGCGCCGGTAGGTCGCCGCCTGCGCGTCAGGGAAGAAATAGTTCTCGTTGCAGCAGGTCGTACCGCCGCGCAGCATTTCCGCTATGGCCAGCTCGACGCCGTCGTGCACGAACTCCGCGCTCATCGCGCGTGCCTCGGCTGGCCAGATATGCTCGGTGAGCCAGGTCATCAGCGGCAGATCGTCGGCGATGCCGCGCATCAGGGTCATCGGGTTGTGGGTGTGGGCGTTGATCAGGCCCGGAATCAGCACATGCTCGTCGAGAACTCGCGTCTCACGCGCACTGTACTTTCGGCGCGCCTCAGGGATGGGCAACAATTCGCGAATACGGCCGGCATCGACCACGACCGCATGGTGTTCCAGCACGATTCCGTGCGGTTCCACCGGAACCACCCAGCGCGCTTCGATCAGAAGATCGATCCTGGTCTGCTCGGTCGGACTCACGCCTTGCTCCTGCCTCTGGCCATCGGCCCATGATGAGGGCGGATAAGAAAAAGGGAAACCCGACAAACCGGGTTTCCCCGTGCCGGATTTCCCTGGGTTTCGCGACCGCTGTGGGGCGACCGGTTTACTTCACGCGAGAGACGTATTCGCCGGTGCGCGTGTCGACGCGGATCTTCTCGCCCTGGGCCACGAACAGTGGCACACGCACGACGGCACCGGTTTCGAGCTTGGCCGGCTTGCCGCCGCCGCCCGAGGTATCGCCACGCACGCCCGGATCGGTCTCGGTGATTTCCAGTTCCACGAAGTTCGGCGCTGAGACAATCAGCGGCGCACCGTTCCACAGGGTTACCACGCAGACCTCGTTGCCCTTGAGCCATTTCGAGGCGTCCGCCATCGCGCCTGCTTCGGCACCGACCTGTTCATGGGTTTCCGGATGCATGAAATGCCAGAACTCGCCGTCGGAGTAGAGGTATTCCATGTCCGTATCCATGACGTCAGCCGGCTCCAGCGCGTCGGTCGCCTTCATCGTCAGTTCAACCACCCGGCCCGACTTGATGAACCGGTAGCGCACGCGGGTGAAGGCCTGGCCTTTGCCTGGCTTGACGTACTCGGTATCGGTAATGACACACGGCTCGTTGTTGACGATGATCTTCATGCCGTTCTTGACGTCATTCATGCCATAGCTGGCCATGGGTCACTCCTAAACAGGGGGGAATCGCCGCCGATCTGCGGCTACAATGGGCGTTTGGCCGTAAAGCCGGAAACTAGCCAGCGATGATAACCGCTAACCGCCAGCGTGCGCAGCCTTCCACGCGTAGCTGGCAGCAACTGTGGCGCGACGCCGTTACCGACCCGCTGGAACTGCTGCATCTGGTCGGCCTGCACGACCAGGCAGAAAGCCTGCTGCCTGACAGGGATACCGGTTTTGCCCTGCGGGTGCCGCGTGGCTTCGTATCCCGCATGCGCCCGGGCGACGCGAGGGACCCCCTTTTGCTGCAGGTGCTGCCTCAGGCGGCTGAACACCTGCCTCAGCCAGGCTACGCGGTGGATGCGGTCGGCGACCTCGCGGCGCGCTCGGCCCATGGAGTGCTGCAGAAATACGCAGGACGCGCCCTGCTGATCGCGACCGGTTCCTGTGCCGTCAATTGCCGCTACTGTTTCCGCCGCCATTTTCCCTATGCCGAGGAAACCGCCGCGGCGA
>JAAFHE010000352.1 GCA_013298265.1 Lysobacterales bacterium
CAGCTCAATCCGCGACTGCGCACGCTGATCGTCGGCGGCGCGCGACTGACGCGCCTGCCGCCGGAACGCGAGCATCTGCGTGTGCTCAACATGTACGGCCCGGCCGAGGCGACCGTCGCCGCGACGAGTGCGGAACTGGGCCACATTGAGCAGCCCGGTCGCGAACGCGACCTCAGTGGGCGCAGCATCAGCATCGGCCGGCCGATCGACAATGTGAACGTGTATATCCTCGACGCCGCGCTGCAGCCGGTGCCGCCCGGTGTCGTCGGCGAGCTGTACATCGCCGGCGCCGGCGTCGCCGCCGGTTATCGCGGGCGGCCGGAACTCGATACCGGCCGCTTCCTGCCCTGCCCGTTCGACCCCGACGGCGCGCGCATGTACGCCTCGGGCGATCTGGTGCGCTGGCTCGCCGACGGCCGCATCGATTTCGTCGGCCGCCGCGACGACCAGGTCAAGCTGCGCGGCCTGCGCATCGAACCCGGCGAGGTCGAGGCCTGCCTCGCCGGCCACGCCCAGGTGCGCGAGGCGCTGGTCCTGGTCGCCGGCGAGCAGCTCGTCGCCTACGTCGGTGTGCACGGCGCCGCGGCGGACGATGCGGCGGCCGAGCAGGTCGCGCAATGGCGCCAGGTCCACGACGATGCCTACAGCCGCCATGACGACGCGGACTCGCTGTTCGAGTTCGGCGGCTGGAATTCGAGCTACAGCGGCGAGCCGATCGCGCTGGACGAGATGCGCGACTGGCAGGAGCGCACCGTCGCGCGCATCCGCGCGCTCATGCCGCAGCGCGTGCTCGAGATCGGCTGCGGCTCGGGCCTGCTGCTTCTGCGCTTGGCCCCCGACTGCGAACGCTATACCGGCATCGACCTGTCGCCGCAGGCGCTGACCGGCCTGCAGCACAAAGTGGAAACGTGTGGAATGGGCAATGTCCGCCTGCTGCATGCCAGCGCGGCGGAACTCGACCGGCTCGGCGACGAGCGCTACGACACCATCATCGTCAATTCGGTGGCGCAGTATTTCCCGGACAAGGACTATCTCGACGCCGTGCTGCGCCAGGCCGCCGAGCGGCTGGAACCTGAGGGCCGCCTGTTCGTCGGCGACGCGCGCAACCTGCTGCTCGCGGCGGATTTCCACCGCGGCGTACAGGTCGCGCGCGGTGCTGCGCCGGCGCAGCTGGACGACGCGGTACGCCGCGCGCTCGCGGCCGAACCCGAGCTGCTGATCGCACCCCAGTATTTCGTGCAATTCGCGCGCAAGGCCGCGCTGGGCTCGGTGCAGGTCTGGCCCAAGTGCGGCGCCGACAACGAGCTGACGCGCTATCGCTACGACGTGGTGCTGCATCGCCGGCATTTCGCTGCCCCTGCCGCGCGCTACCTTTCCGGCGGCGCCGGCGAGGTCGCGCTGGACGAAGCGCTGCGGCTGCTGCGCGCAGGCGAGGCACGCGTTGCCGTGCTCGGCATCCTCGACGCAGGGCTGCTCGCCCATCGCACTACGTCGGTCGCGCTGACGCCGACGGCCGTGCAGCAGCGGCTTGAACACGCCGGTTTCCGGGTCGAGCTTAGCTGCATCGACAGCGACGCCGACGGCCGCTTTCATGCCCTGATCCAGCATGACGCCGCGATCTGGCCGCACGAGGACCTGCAGCGCGTCAGCGGCGCGGCGCCGCCCGCCGTGCTGACCAGCACGCCGCCGCTGCCCGACAGTCACCGCACATTGCGGCGCGAACTGCGCCAGTGGCTGGCGCAGCGGCTGCCCGACTACATGGTGCCGGCGCAACTGATCTTTCTGCGCCGCCTGCCGCTGACCGCGAATGGCAAGGTCGACGTCGCCGCGCTGCCGCCGCCGCTGACCGCCGACCGCGCCTACGTCGCGCCGCGCACGCCGATGGAGCGCCTGCTGGTGGCAATCTGGAGCGAAGTGCTCGCGATCGAGCCGATCGGCGCGCAGGACAATTTCTTCGAGCGCGGCGGGCATTCGCTGGCCGCGGTGCAGGTCGTCGCGCGCCTGCGCCGGCCGCACGGGATTGCCGTGTCGCTGCCGCAGCTATTCCAGTACCCGCTGCTGGCGGATCTGGCCCAGGTGCTCGAACCGGAGACGTCGGTCGGCGTGCCGCCGGTGGCGCCGGTATCGCGCGACCCGCCGCTCGCGGCCTCGTTCGAGCAGGAAAGCCTGTGGTTCCTCTCGCGCCTTCCGGGCGGCGGCGCGGCCTACCACATGTTCCTCGGCCTGCGCCTGCGCGGCCGTCTCGACGAGGACGCGCTGGCCCAGGCGCTCAACGATCTGCTGCGGCGTCACGAGGCGTTGCGCACGGGGTTCACCGAACGCGACGGCCAGCTCGAACTGCGCATCGCTCCGCCGGAGGCGGCGCGCTTCGCGTTGCGCCGCGTCAGTCTCGGCAGCGTGCCATCGATCGATACTGCGCTGGCCGACCTCAGCGACAACGAACACGACCGGCATTTCGACCTGGCGGCAGGCCAGGTGATCCGCGGCTGCCTCGTGCGCGTGGCGGAAAACGACCACGCGCTGATGATCAGCCTGCACCACATCGCCGGCGACGGCTGGTCGTTCGCGGTGCTGCTGCACGAGCTCGGCCGGCTCTACGCCTGGCGGCGCGGCGCGGCGCCCGAACCGGCACCGCGCGCGGCGGTCGCCCATGCGGACTACGCCGCCTGGCAGCGACGCTGGGCCGAACGGCATTTCGCCGAGCAGTCCGGCTACTGGAGCGGCACGCTCGCCGGCGCGCCGCCGCTGCTGGAACTGCCCACCGATCGCGTGCGGCCCAAGCAGCAGGACTATGCCGGCGGCTTCGTCACGCTGAACCTCGGCCGCGAATTCAGCGCGTCGCTGCGCCAGGCCGGCCGCCAGGCCGGCACGACGCCGTTCGTGCTGCTGCTGGCGGCCTGGGCCGTGCTGCTGTCGCGCCTCTCCGGCCAGGACGATGTCGTCATCGGCATACCCAGCGCGAACCGCGACCAGGCCGAACTCGAACACGTGATAGGCCTGTTCGTCACGACGCTGGCGCTGCGCCTGTCGCTGGCCGGCACACCGACACTGACCGAATTCCTGGCCCAGGTTGAAGCCTGTTCGCTCGCCGCGCAGCAGCACCAGAACCTGCCGTTCGAGCATGTGGTCGAACTCGCGCATCCGGCGCGCAGCCTGGCCTACAACCCGGTATTTCAGGCCATGTTCGCCTGGCAGCCGACGCCGCTGGCCCTGCCCGAACTGCCGCAGCTCGAGGTGACGCGGCTGCCGGATCCGCCGCAGCGTCATGCCAAATTCGATCTCACGCTGGTGCTCGAAGATACTGCCGAGGGCATTCGCGGCGGCATCGAATACGCAACCGCACTGTTTGATGCCGCGACCATGCAGCGCTATGCCGAACACTGGCTCACCCTGCTGCGGCAGATGTGCGGCGTGCCCGACCTGCCGCTGTCGCGCCTCGAACTGCTCAGCGTCGGTCAGCGCGAACGCGTGTTGCGCGAATGGAACGACACGGCCCGGCCGTTCCCCGCGGATGTCTGCCTGCACGAGCTGTTCGAGCACGCCGCCGCAGCGACACCCGCCGCCATCGCTGTCGTCATGGGCGCACGCGCGCTGTGCTACGCGGACCTCAATGAACGCGCCGAGGCGCTCGCCTGCCTGCTGCGCGCGCGCGGCTTGCGTGCGGAGGAGCGCGTCGCGATCGGTATCGCGCGCAGCCCGGAGATGATCGTCGCCGTGCTCGGTGTGCTCAAGGCCGGCGGCGCCTACGTACCGCTGGATCTGAGCCATCCGCCCGCGCGCATCGCTCACGTGCTCGGTGACAGCGCGCCGCGCTGGGCACTCCTTGCCGGCGATGACGAACTTCCGGACCATCCGGGCATCGCCTGCATCGACGTGGCGCACGTCGTATCGCCTGGCGGCGCGCCGACTGTGGACGAGGCGACTCGGCGGCCGCGTGCGGACCAGCTCGCGTATGTGATCTACACCTCGGGCTCCACTGGCGCGCCCAAGGGCGTCATGGTCGAGCACCGTTCCGTCGTCAATCGCCTGATCTGGATGCAGCGCGAGTTCGCGATGGGCGCGCAGGAGCGCGTGCTGCAGAAGACCGCGCTGAGCTTCGACGTCTCGGTCTGGGAAATCTTCATGCCGCTGATCGGCGGCGGCTGCCTCGTGCTGGCCGAACCCGGCAGCCAGCGCGATCCGCTGCAGCTCGCGCAGACGCTGCGCGCGGCGCGCGTCACCACCGCGCATTTCGTCCCGTCCATGCTGCAGGTGTTCCTGGCCGAGCTGCAGGATTTCCGCTTTCCCGATCTGGTGCGCGTCGTCTGCAGCGGCGAGGAGCTGCCGCCGGCCGTGGTCGGGGACTTCCAGCGCAAGATTCCCGGTGTGGAAATCTATAATTTTTATGGACCGACCGAGGCCGCGATCGAGGTCAGCTGGCACCGCTGCCAGCCCGATCACGCGGCGTCGCGCATCCTGATCGGCCGGCCGATCGCGAACTGCCGTCTTTACGTGCTCGACCGGCACGGTCAGCTACAACCACCGGGCGTGACGGGCGAGCTGTTCATCGCCGGCACACCGGTCGCGCGCGGCTATCTCAATCGCGACAGCCTGACCGAACAACGCTTTGTGCCCGATCCGTTCTCGGCGGTGGCGGCCGCGCGCATGTACAGGACCGGCGATCTCGCGCGCTGGACCACCGCCGGCGAAATTGATTTCCTCGGCCGCAACGACGCACAGATCAAACTGCGCGGCTTCCGCATCGAACTCAGCGAAATCGAGAGCCAGCTCGCGCGTCATCCGGGCATCGCCGAGGCCGCCGTCGCACTGTGCCTCGACGCAACCGGCGGACCGGCACTCGTCGCCTATTGGATCGCCGCGGATTCCGGCGCCGCCGACATCGAACCGGCAGCCCTGCGCGCCTATCTCGCCGCTGCGCTGCCCGACTACATGCTGCCTACCGCCTACCGGCGCCTGGAGCGACTGC
>JAAFHE010000353.1 GCA_013298265.1 Lysobacterales bacterium
CACGGCCAGCAACGCGGCGAGCCCGCCGTGGAACGGAATCAGGTCGCGCCAGCGGTAGAACGCGCAGCCGGTCAGAAAGAAGCCGCCCAGGCGCAGGAATTCGTCCATCGGCATCATCGGCAGTGCGTAAGGCGCATACAGCGCACAGGCGAGGACCAGCGCCGCATAGAAAAACCGCTCGCGCCGGTCCAGTAGTCCGAGCAGGCCGAAGATCGCGAGCCAGACATAGACGCGCACCTCGACCACGAGCGTCCACAGCGAACCGTTGACGGTATTCGGATGCGGGTTGCCGGCAAATACGCCGGGCAGCGTCCATACCATCTCCGGTGAGAAAGTGAGATTTTTCCAGATGTAGCGCCAGGTCAGCGGGTCGGCGTAGTACTGCGCGAGCGGAAGATCCGTCAGCGCGGCGCCGAGCAGCAGCGCGCTGATGGCCAGGCAGGCGAGATAAGCCGGCACGATGCGCAAGGCGCGCGACTGCAGGAAGAAGGCGAGATCGGGCCGGCGCAGCCATGCGCCCGTGACGAGAAATCCGCTGATCACGAAGAAGACTTGCACCGCGATCGTGCCCGAATAAAGGCCCCAACCCTGCCGCGTGAGGTGGTCGGCCGCGCCCGGAATCCCGCTGATCGCGTAGCTGTGGCCGTAGATCACCGCCGAGGCGGCGATCAGCCGCAACAGAAGCAGGTTGTCTCCCTTGGCCGCCATGGCCTGTTCCAGCGTGCGCCACGGCAGCGGCCGCACCGGCGTGTCGGCCGGCGTCGGCGCGGCCGCCGGCAGTCGCCAGCGCCGCAGCGCGGCGATCACGATCAGCGCGAAAAAAGCCCAGTGAAAATCTTCCACTCGTTTCCATAATATTGAATAGCTGATGGACAATGCGGTTTCGAAAGAGATTTGCCGCGATCTTGTGCCGCCACTTCGTGTATTTGTGGCAATGCAATTTCAACAATGTAAGTGCTTAGCGTGCGAGCCCGTCTAGCTCGGCCAGCAGATAGCGCTCGTTTTCCAGCACCCGTCGCGTTCCCTGAGGCGGCGTGCTGTGCGGTGTGCAGCCATGGATGATCTGGCTTGAGGCATTGCTGCCGGGGACGGGCTTTGGCAGTAACAAATGTCTAATTGAAAAATGTTTCATATAACGCAATGCAGCGCCCAGGTCAGCGGTGTATTCCGGCCGCGACAAGGCGATGGTCGGAAAGTCCTCGAAGCGTGCCGGCAACCGTACGGCGGCCTCGAACGGCGCGCAGCCGACGACGCGAGCTACGCCGGGCCGGGTGCGCAGATACTCGCCAATCTCCCAGAGCCCGTGGTACTTCAGGAGACTCTCGGCGATCTTGCCGGTATCGCGCGGACTACGGTCGAGCACGAGATCGAACGCGCGCGTGCCGGGCGTCCAGCCGGCGCTCATGAAGGCGTAAGCCGCCTGGAAGCCGCAGAACAGCAATGCGCCGGCGAGCCAGAATCGACGTGCCTGCGGTTGGTGATACAGCTGGCGCCAGGCAAATGCCACACCGAGCACGAGCGCCGGAACCAGTGCGGCGATGAAGTAGTTGCCGTCGCTGCCGCGTGCATGGTGGCGCCAGCCGATGGCGATGACGATCCCGGCCAGTATCAGGAACAGTGCGAGCCGGTGATGCGCCTGCGTCGACGCGTCGGGCGCGACCGCACGTGCGCGCAGCAGCAGCGCCGCGAGCGGTAGCCACAGCCAGACATTGCCGGTCCAGCTGGTCGCGATATGTTCCATGCGCTCAGGGCGCAGTAGCCAGTCGACGATCAGGCCCGGCACCGTCGCCCAGTCCTGCGGCAAGGCCCAGGTCAGCGTGCCGGCCGGCTCCCGCAGTTCCATGCCAAACAGCGTCCAGATCGTGTAGAGGGGGTCCGGACCGACGGTTGGCACGCCGGCCAGCAGCCAGGTGCGTGCGACGACAAATCCGGCCACTGTCATTGAGAGCACCAGGGCCGCCATGGCGAGACGGTTCTGTGCTGGCGTGATCGTCGCGTCCTGCGGCCCGGAGCGGAGCAGCACTGCGGCCAGCGCGATGCCGGTCACGAGCATGCCGAGATAGGGCACCGCAATCAGCTTGCTCGACAGGGCCAGCGCGGCGGCCGCGAAGAACCAGGCCGCCTGCTCGAAACGGCGCTGCTGCAGCCAGTCGCCGGCGAACAGCCATGCGAGCAGCAGGAACAGCGCGCAGGCAATGTCGGGCTTGGGCTCCAGCGCCGGGTTGGCGATGGCCGGCAGCGTGAACACGAGCGCGGCGAGCAGCAGCTGCGCCGTCGTCGAGGTCACGCCCAGGCGTGCGAGCAGGCGCACGCCGGCCAGCGCGGTCAGGCCGAGCAGCAGTATGGTCATGCCGCTGACGACGCTGGCGTCGCCGAGTCCGCTCAATGGCAACAGGTATACTTCATATAGTTTTGGAAAATAGTGCACTGGCGAGACCAGGCCCAGTGGCGCGAACACGGAGCCGTCGGCGGTCAGCACGTACTCGGGACGAAAGCCATACCAGAGCCCGTCGAAGCTGAAAGCATAGTTGGCGCGCGCGAACAGCACTAGCACCCAGCCGGCGAGCAGCGCGAGCAGCACGCGATCGCGCAGAGACCAGGCGCGGCTGCGCTGCAGCAGGTGCAGGCTCAGCGGGCGCGCCCGCGCCCAGCACGCCAGCGGCAGTAGCGCGAACGTGACGAGACGCAGCGCGACCGGTGTGCCCCAGCCCAGCGCCGAGGCGAGCCAGGCCAGTGTGCTCCACGCCGATACGCCGAGCACGAACGCGCGCAGATAATCCTCGCCCTGCCGCGGCCGCCCGCCGCCGCACAGCCGCATGACCGCGGCGCCGAGCGCGAGCGTGAACTCGAGATACAGCAGGCACAGCACGGCCGGCGCGTCGACCGCGTGACGGCGCAGGTAGAACTCGGCGAGCAGCAGCGTGCCGAGCAGGCGCCAGCGCCGTACCGATACGCGCTGCAGCAGCGCCAGTCCCGCAAGCAGCAGCGCGGCTTCGGCACCGCCTTGCCAGGACTGCGGCTGGCTCACCGCCCAGTCGAATGGGCCGGGAACGATCAGTCCCCAGGCGACGACGGCGCACAGCGCCAGCGCCGCAACCAGCAGGAGCAGCGCGCGGACCAACGCGGATGGCGTAAGCACGGCTGCGACGCCGGTGCTGTCGGCGACCCGCATCAGTCGGGGACGCGCAGGCTGTGCTGCGGCGTCATGTGCTGCCACACGCGCGTAGCGCCGGCATAGGGCAGGCTGCGCATCACCGCCATCAGATGCGTGGGCTTGACCGTGCCGGTCAGCATTTCCGCTTCGTCGCGCGCGTGGATGCGATCGATGAGATCGCGGTCGCGCGCCGACTCCGCGTCGAAATGACCGCCGAAGCCGCGATCGATGAACGGATCAACGACGTTGGCGAAGCCGAGGAAGCTCTCGAAGCCGAAGCGTTCGGTCAGCAGCGGCAGGATGTCCTGCGCGCGGATGCCTTCGAATCCTTCGCCGGAACAGTCGAAGTCGGTGAACTCGTCCCATTGGCACAATAGCTGGCGGTGGTAGCGATAGTCCGGCGGCAGTTCGCTCCAGAACTCGCGCACGATCGCGAGTGCTTCGGGCCAGCGTAGGTGGCCGTTGCGGCCGACCATGTCGGAAATCACGAAGCGACCATGCGCGGGCAGATTCGCTGCGATCGTATCGAACAGCCCTTCGAGATTGACGACGTGATGCAGGCTCTGGTTCGCCATGGCTGCGTCGTAGCGTCGCGCCGGTTGCCAGTCGTTGAAGTCGCCGCTGACCGGCACGACCTGCTCGCTCAGCCCCGCGTCGCGCGCAAGCACGGTGCCGCGTTCCAGCATGACCGGATTGATGTCGACGCATTCGAGCACGAAGTCGCGCAGGCCGCGCGCCGCAAGGATCTGCGCGACGCGCACCTCGGTGTCGCAGTTGCCGGCCCCCAGGCTGACGAAGCGCGCCGGCCGCTGTGGCGCGTCGTGCAATGCTGCCTGCAGCGCATTGGCGAAGAACTCATCGGGATTGGCGCAACCGAAGTGTTCGAGCTTGGGGCGAAGGTAGGTATGCGACCAATAGTGGAAAATGGCAGGAAGCTCATTGACGTCGGTCTGGCCGGCGAAGATTTCCTGTTCCTGGCGCAGCCGCGCGGCGTAGTCGTCGGTTGCGTCAGGAACGGAAGGCGGCGCTGCGGGCTCCTGCGTCGCGGATTCGTCCGTTTCGGCCGGCGGTTGCTCGGCTTCGATCGCAGCCGCGGCAATCGCCGGATCGTCTGCGTCCGGCGCCGCGGTGTCGACGCACGCGGTCACTGGTGCGGCCACGGCCGGCCGCGCCAGCCGGCGCAGCGGTGCCTTCACTGCTTCGGGCAGATGGCGTACGAGCGGCGCGAGGCGCAGGTCCAGCCAAGCGAGTGATCGGGATAACGTCTCTTTCACAATCAACGAGATAGCGGCGATGGGCGCGCAGTGTAGCACCGCCGGTCGCGACCGCTTCTCAACCGTGTCACAGCCAGGTCGATTCCACGCGGATGCGTGCATCAAGCGAAACCGTCGCGCGCGAGGTACTTCAGCACCGTGGTATGCCCCCTGGGGCGTTGAGGGCGTGCGGTCTGTGGCGAAGCCCGATACCTCGCGTGATGCCTGTCACTGCGTCGACGGCGACGCGGTATCCGTCGTGGGGGCTGGTGGCAGCCTGCGCAGTTCGCACAACTGCGGCCGCGTTTCGCCGTCGAACAGGTTGCTGTCCACGGGGTCGCAGGCGCCTGCAGTCACTGTCAGGCGATGCCGTTGCAGCGCAGTCTGCAGCGATGTCTCGCTCAGGTCGCTCGCGAGCAGCAGCAACGGCCCGTCGTGCCGCTGCAGCCGTTCGTGCACGGCGCGGTCGAGCGCCCATTCCGGCAGCGGCGGACCGAGCACGTTGCCCACGATGCGCACGAATCGTGTGCTGTCGGGAAAGGCCGGCGCGAGA
>JAAFHE010000354.1 GCA_013298265.1 Lysobacterales bacterium
ACGCCTGCGCAGCAGGCGTTTGGTGGGGTTGTGGAGATCCGTTGCCGAGTACAAAAACGATCGTACCAGGACGTGTTCAGGGGTTTCCTAGTGCACGTCCCAATTGTTCACCGGATAGTCGCCACTCTGTCCCATGAACACGTCGAGTGGAGTTCCGGGGTTGGTGCTTCGGCGCAGAATGAATTTGCTCTGCCCCGGCGTCGCGCTCGATCGCCATACTGCAAAGTCAACGATGCCATCGCCGTCGTAGTCGCCCTGGCTGATGAAATCACCACTGATGCCAAACACGATGCCAGTCGCCAACGTTGTGGCATCGCCTGCACCTGTTGCCATGTCACGCGGAAACGCGTACTTGACTGTTCCGCTTCCCGGATTGGCATTGCGCGATACCGCGAGGTCCGTTACCGAGTCACCGACAAACTGGCCCGGCACCACGAAATCACTGGCCAGGCCAAAATTGAACGTACCCAACGAAGCGCCGTTTGTGCCAGTAAACATCCGGAACGAGCCCACGCCACCACCGCCATTGAACTGCACGCCAAAGTCCGCGCGGCCGTTGGAATTGATATCCCGAATCGGAAAAGCCACGCCTCCATCGCTGTTGGTGATCGGGAAATCCGTCGTCACGCCGGACGAGGATCTTCGAATCAGAAAGTGCGCAGTGGTATCGCCTGCTGTGCCATCGCGATAGACGGCGAAATCAGTTATGCGATCACCATCGAAATCTGCGATGACGTCCGGCACATCGCCATTCAGTCCGAAGAGCAGCTCCAAAGGCACGTCATTGGGCCGCGACGAGCGTCGCACCTTGAACCGCCCCGGGGTGCCTGGAGACCAAATCGTCGCATCACTTGCCCCGTCGCCATCGAAATCGCCCATCGAGAAAAAGTCGGTGTCTTTGCCAAGAACAAACGGAGCATCTTCAGCCCCCGCACCGGTGGCATCGTTCTTCTTGACGCGCCATTCAATAATTGCTGCATTGGCGCGAACGGTCACAAAATCAGTCAAGCCTGAACCGGTGGGCGAATTGATTCCTGGCGTGCAAGTGCCGATCGCGCTCGAGGCCACGACAGGCGGTATAGGGCCAGGGGTTGTTGAAGACTCGCCAAGCTCAAAGCTCGATCGGAAAATTGACAAATCCGGTACAGCTTCCGTTTCAATGAACAATGAAGTAGCTGCCGCATTGGTGGTGCCGACATCGCCTGATACCGCGTCGCTTATGACCAGGCGCCATTGACCATTCATTTGATCAGCGCGCAGTCCACGAAAAGCCAATTGTAGAAATGTGGAGCATCCGCCTACGTTGGTTCGCTGCGCCGCGGTAATGTTGCCGGTTCCTGCGGTTGAAGTGCGAAAGCTCTCGTTTGGTATGTTGACCAGATCAGTAACGGCGGCAGCTGCTGCCCACAGGTCCTGTCCGATTGCATCGTCAAACGAATACACCCCGCTCAGGTTGGAGCTATCGCCAAATGCGCTCAATCGACCTGATCCGATCCGGCCGAACAACTTCAGGCTGGCAAGGTCGTTTGGCGCAATCAAGGTCGCCGTTAAGTCACCAGCCCACGAGTGTGTGATGTCCAGATTCACTCCCACTGTCGATATCTGCCCAACCATACCCGTGACATTGAACGTAGTCGTGACGCTTGCGCCCGTACCATCCGGAATGGGCCCGCCCCCTGAGCCCGGGAACAGTGAGCCGGCAAGCGCGCATTGAGTTGAGCCTATCGACAGAATGGCGCTGCTGGCCAGGCATCCAATCACGCTCAATAGTCTTCGATACGACGGGTACTGATTCATACTCCCCCCAGAGTGATTAGGCGTGAAGAAACGGACAACGGGGTCAGGTTCGAATGGCGCCTGCCTGACGCCACCCTTCCGACCGAACGAGCAAGCCCATCTCGCAATGTCACGGTGCGGTTGCCAGACAACACCGAAAGCAAAGTAGCTGGCTCGATGCATCCTATATGCAGCGCCGGTGCGCGACAACGTCACCTGCTACATCGCGGTGTTCGCTTCGTTGCCCCCTGCACGTTCTTCGATCTGCTCACTGACTTGTTCATGTCTTGTCAGGTCGCGTTGCACGTTCCTGCGCATCGTGAGCGATTGCTTCCGCCGACCGGGACGGTGGCACTGCTACTCGCTCAGACACTGAGCGAAGACCGCTGCTGCCTGTACGCGGTTGATGCCTTCGTAGCTCGCCGGCTGGCGGGAGGATCACCCGCGTCCGGCACGCAGACCGGAGCGTTTTGTCGTGCGCGGGAGCGGCTTCGCGAGGCGATGGTGTCGTTGCTGAATCACCGCTGCTATCCGTACGCGTTGCAGTTCGACTTCCCTGAAGTCGGCGCCGCGATCCACAGCGGCGACGACAACAACAGCTACCTGTTCCTCGCGGCAGCCGGTGCGATTCGCGTGTGCTTGGCGCGAGTGCGCTGTGCATTCCGCCGCCTGCACGAGGCCAGCAACGGATTCAGTGGAATCGGCACTTGCCGGACACGCTATCTGGTGGTGGCCGACAGCATCTACGGCACGCCGGCATCGCCGTGGACCTCGCGGCAAGCATTGTGGATAAAAGTATTTTGAGTGAAGCGCGGGCGACGCGCATATCGGCGAAGCGGCCGGTGTGTAGTACGCCGGTCGAATGGCGTATCGCTACCGGGGCCGATATCCTGAGCCGCGTCAACGCTGTTGACGCCGATGCGCCGTAGCGGAATCCGCCGCAGGCCGGCGGAGTCGCGAGAATGAAAAGGTGTCAGGTAGACTGGACGGTTCTACCCGGCAAGCGAGCCCGACGCTGCCGGGCTTGACCCTCGCCCCCGGTGACGACCCGGCGGGCAGGACGAAACCGCCCTGCTTACGACGACCGACGCCCTGCGCCCTACCCACTATGGATCACGTTGTGACTACGACTGCACCCACTCCCGCTGCGGATATGGACGACCTTGCCTTGCTGGAACGCGTGCGCGCGGCGATGGCTGTGCTTGAACAGTTGACGACCGACTGCACGCTGGTGAACCGGCTGCCAGCAGAAGATCAGCGGCGCCTGCATGCGGTTGCAGGACAGATCTTCCTTCCCGATCCGGTTGCACGCCGGCAGCGGCGCAAGGCCGCCGCGCGCGAGCGCGGCAAAGCCCAGATTCGCAACGACGATGCCGTACTGCACGAAACCGGGATCCGCGTGCTGCGGCGCAAGCCGGTATTCACGACACCGAACGTGTTTCCACCGGGCGATTTCGTGCCGCAGGATGTTCACGGCGACGCGGCCGAGCCGCGCGAGGCCATCGAGCCGCAGCATTGCTATGTGTGCAAACAGAAGTACTCGCTGATCCACCATTTCTACGACCAGCTATGTCCGACCTGTGCCCCCTTCAACTTTTTCAAGCGCACCGAGCTGGCCGACCTGCGCGGACGCGTGGCGCTGCTCACCGGTGGCCGCGTGAAGATCGGCTACCAGGCCGGTCTCAAGCTGCTGCGTGCCGGCGCCGAGCTCATCGTGACCACGCGATTTCCGCGCGATTCGGCGGTCCGCTACGCGCAAGAGCCGGACTTCGCGCAGTGGGGGCATCGCCTGGAAATCTTCGGCCTCGATCTGCGCCACACACCCAGCGTCGAGGCGTTCTGCCAGCATGTGCTCACGACGCGTGAGCGTCTGGATTTCATCATCAACAACGCCTGCCAGACCGTGCGCCGCCCGCCCGAGTTCTACGCCCACATGATGGCCAGCGAGACTGCTGCAGTGCAGGACTCGCCGGAGCCTGTGCGCAAGCTATTGGGCAGCTACGCCGGCCTGCGCAGCTATCGCATCCTGCCTGAGCACAGCGAAGGGACCGGCGACACGGGCGTTGCCGCGCCGGCCGGCTCAACTCCTTCTCTGCACAACCCGGAAGCGGGCGTACTGGACTCGGCACGACTGTCTCAAGTGCCGCTGTTGCCGGACGAATTCATTGCCCAGTCGCATTTGTTCCCGGAAGGGCGACTGGATCAGGATCTGCAGCAGATCGACCTGCGTGGGCGCAATTCCTGGCGCCTGCAGATGGATGAAGTGCCGTCGGTGGAACTGCTCGAGGTGCAGCTGATCAATGCCATCGCCCCGTTCATCATCAATGCGCGGCTCAAGCCGCTGATGCTGCGCACGCCCGGGCGCGACAAGCACATCGTCAACGTGTCCGCTGTCGAGGGCCAGTTCTACCGCAACTTCAAGACCACCCGTCATCCGCACACGAACATGGCGAAAGCCGCGCTCAACATGATGACGCGCACTGCGGCAACCGACTACCACAACGACGGTATCCACATGAACAGCGTCGACACCGGCTGGGTGACCGACGAGGATCCCGTCGAGATCGCCGCGCGCAAGACGCTCGAAGAGCGCTTCCATCCGCCGCTGGATATCGTCGACGGTGCCGCGCGCATCGTCGACCCGATCATCGCCGGCATCAACAGCGGCGAACATGTCTGGGGACAGTTCCTGAAGGACTATCGGCCTACGGACTGGTAGGCCGGCGCGTGCACGGGCCGCACTCACGGCTGCGACCGTGCGACCGATGTGGTGTCATCAACGTCGCGCCGCCTGCAGCATGGCTGCCATTTTCTCGTGGATCAGCGTGACGGCCTTGAGCGGGCGCAGCATCACCTTGAACTCCGTGATGCGTCCTTCGGCATTCCAGCGGATCATGTCCACGCCGTTTATGGCGATGCCGTCGAGCTCGAGTTCGAACTCCAGCACGGCGTCGTATTCGCTGTGCAGTTCGCGCCGATAGCGAAACGAGTCATCGCCGAACACGGCGAGCGCGGCGGCGAGGTAGGCACGGGTGACCGACTTGCCGACCTGGGCCGTGTGCACCACGGGCGAATGGAATACCGCGTCCTCGGCAAGCAGCGTATCCAGTGCAGCGACATCGCGCTCGTTCACGAGGCGGTGCCAGCGGGCGATCGGGTCAGGGGTCATGGGTTCTCGCCTC
>JAAFHE010000355.1 GCA_013298265.1 Lysobacterales bacterium
GGGAGCCGCTGCCGGAGTTGGCGCTGCCGGGGCTGGCGTTGCTATGGGAGCGGCTGCCGCGGCAACGGGTGCAGGCGCCGCAGTCGCGCTGCCGACACGTGCCGAGCCTTTGCTCGCGGCGTCCTTGACGTCGTTCATCGTGACCACGCCGCCGGCGCCGCTCGGGGCGACGCGCGTCAGGTCCACGCCGAGCTTCTTGGCCAGCGCGCGCACGGCCGGCATGGCCTTGACGCCGCCGACCGACACGGCCTGCTCGGATACCACGCGGTCGCTCGCTTCCATCGCGCCGACCACGGTGCCGGCGTCTTCGCGCGGCTGGGGCTGGCCGCTGGCGATCTCGCCGCCTTGTGTCCGGGGCTCGGCGACGTCATTGGTCGCCGCCGCTTCCACCTTCGGCGGTGGGCCATGATGGTGACCGGTGTCCTGCGCCTCGGCCCGCTGCGGCAGGCTCAGATCGAGTTCGATTTCCACCAGCGCCGCGCCGGTGACGATGACGTCGCCGTTGGCGCCGTGCAGCTTGACCACCTTGCCGGAATACGGCGACGGCACCTCGACCACGGCCTTGGCGGTTTCCATCGACACCAGCGGTGCATCCAGGCGCACGATGTCGCCGTGCTTGACCGCCCACTCCACGATGGTGGCGTCGGGCAGGCCCTCGCCGAGATCGGGCAGGAAAAATGTCTTGATCGTGCTCATGCGTCGCCTCGTTCCCGTTCCATAGACAGATCGCGCGCGGGCAGCCAGCCCTGCGCGCCGCATTCGTTTTCAACCCAGTACCAGCCGCCGGCTTCTTCGATCAGGCGCACGCGCTCGCCGGCAGCCGCATCCAACTCCCGCGCGGTGTAGTCGCGCACGGCGGTCGCCGACGCGGCGTCGGCCGTGTCGAGCCAGCGTTCGTGCACCCAGCCGCTGCGTCCACCCACGTCGGTGGCCCAGACGAACTGCGGCCATTCCGTATCGCGCGCGCCGAGTGTCACGATTTCGCCACGGGCGAAGCGCACGGGATCGGCGTACTGGGTGCGGTAGTCGCGCAGCAGGGTCGCGATCATCTCAGCTTGCTGCCAGCGTGCGCCTGGCTGCGGCGACGATGCGTTCTACGCTCGGCAGGTATTTCATTTCCAGGCGGAACAGCGGGATGTGCGTGTCGTAGCCGGTGACACGCTCGACCGGCGCGACGAGGTCGTACATCGCGTGCTCGGCCAGGCGCGCCGACACTTCGGCGCCGAAGCCGGCGGTGCGCGGCGCCTCGTGCACGATGACGCAGCGGCCGGTCTTCTTCACCGATTCGTGGATGGTGTCGAAATCCAGCGGCTTGAGCGTGGCCACGTCGATGACTTCGGCGCTGATGCCTTCTTTCGCCAGGGCATCGGCGGCCTCCAGCGTTTCCTTGACCTGCGCGCCCCAGGTCACGAGCGTCACGTCGGAGCCATCGCGCAGCACGAAGCAGACATCCAGCGGGAGCGCCTCGCCGTCATCGGCGACTTCTTCCTTGTACTGCCGGTAGATGCGTTTGGGCTCGAAGAAGATCACCGGATCCGGATCGCGGATCGCCGCGAGCAGCAGGCCGTAGGCGCGCGACGGCGAGGACGGCATGACCACGCGCAGTCCAGGCACATTGGTAAAGATGGATTCATTCGCTTCCGAATGATGCTCCGGTGCGCGGATGCCGCCGCCCCAGGGAATGCGCAGCACCATCGGGCAGGTCAGGCGTCCGCGCGTGCGCGTGCGAAAGCGCGCCGCGTGGCAGATGATGTGGTCGACCATCGGATACACGAAGCCGTCGAATTGCGCCTCGGCGATCGGCCTCATGCCCTGCGCGGCCATGCCGACGGTGATACCGGCGATCGTGGTCTCGTCCAGCGGCGTATCGAGCACGCGCACGGGACCGAACTTTTCGCTGAGGCCCGCCGTGGCGCGAAACACGCCGCCGTTGATGCCCACGTCCTCGCCGAGCACGACGACAGACGGGTCCTTGGCCATCTCATGGGCCATGGCCATGGTCAGGGCTTCGATCAGAGTGATTTGCGCCATGAAAACGCTCCGGATTTGCTTTTCTCCCTCTCCCCCGCGCTTGCGCGGGGAAGGGGGTTGGGTTTAGGCGAGAAGCTTTAACAGGCTTCAGCGCCGCGTGCCGCCGCGAGGACGGGCACTCTATTTCGTTGCCGCGAAATTCGTTAAACGGACTTGCCTGCGTTCTGTTCTCTCACCCCGGCCATTTTCGACTTGATTGGCGAGGGCTGCGCCTGAATTCGGCGGTTGCCAAAGCTACGCTTTGCCTCGCCAACGGGTCTTAGGCGTCGACTCCAGGTCGCGGCAAACACCATCCCCACCCAACCCTCCGGCCCGTTGGGCGTTCAAGGCAGCCAGAACCTTGCGGTTCTAAGCGGCTGCCTTTCACCCCCTTGAAGGGGAGGGCCAGTAACTGCCTGAACCTCACGACCCGCCTGATCGCACCAGATTCTTGAGAGACCCTGAAACTCACCTTTGAAAAGTAAGATCCTGAAATTCTTCCAATGGGAAAGGTCCGGAAGAGCCCTCCCCTTCAAGGGGAGGGTTGGGTGGGGATGGTGTATTGCTAGCCGCCCGCCCAATGACGAAAAGATACGCAACAGCCGCTCAAACCCAGCACGGTTCAATGCTTGACCCGCGCCTGCTCCAGCGCGAGCACCTGCGCACGCTGTTCCTGCAGATCGACCGGCAGCTCCGCGTAGACGAAATCGAACATCGCTTCGACCGGCTGCACCTTGGTTTCGAGATAGGCGTTGACCTCGACGTCGACGATCTTCTCGCACTCGGTCTTCCAGGCTTCCTCGTGCTTGTCGCTCCAGGCCTTCTGCGCGACCAGGTAGGCGCGCAGGCGCTTGAGCGGTTCGCGTTCCCAGGCTTCCTTGACTTCGCCGTCGGGGCGGTAGCGGCGCGCGTCGTCGGCCGTGGTGTGGTCCGACAGGCGATACGTGACCGCCTCGATGACCATGCCGCCGTGGCCGTGGCGCGCGCGCTTGATCGCGTAGTCCATGGCCGTGCGCATCGCGATGATGTCGTTGCCGTCGACCTGCAGGCATTCCAGACCGGCGGCGATGCCTTTCTGCGCCAGCGTCTTGGCGCCGGTCTGGGCCGAGCGCGGCACCGAGATCGCCCACTGGTTGTTCACGATCACACTCACGTACGGCAGCGTCTGCGCGCCGGCCATGTTGATCGCCGCATAGAAGTCGGTCTTGGACGAGCCGCCGTCGCCGACCACGCTGACCGCGACGCGCGGTTCCTTGCGGATCTTGAATGCGAGCGCCGCACCGGCCGCGTGCAGGCACTGTGTCGCGATCGGCACGCACCACGGGAAATCGTGGGCCGGGCCGGAGAAGTCGTTGCCGCGTTCGTCGCCGCCCCAGTACATCAGCACTTCGCGCGGCTTCACGCCGCGCACGAACTGGGCACCGTATTCGCGGTACATCGGCGCAAACACGTCGTCGACGTGCATGGCCGAACCGATCGCGACATGCGCCGCTTCGTGGCCGAGGCAGGACGCGTAGGTGCCGAGCTTGCCGGTGCGCTGCAGCGCGACCGCCTTGCTGTCGAACACGCGGACGAAACTCATGGTCTTGTACAGCTCGACCAGTTGCTTGGTGTCGCGCGCGAACTCCGGCAGATCGTTGCGGACGAGCTTGCCTTCCGCATCCAGGTATTGCAGGTATTCGATTTCAAAGCTGGCGGCAATAGACACGAAAGCCTCCGCAAGTTGGCGCAAAGCGTGCGTAATGCGGCACGCCGACGGCGGACACCCGACAGCGCAGGGCTACCGGTGTCGATGACCAGCGCGCGCGCAGATCCAGTGCTGCAGCGGACCACGCCGGTCGAGGGGTTGTCTTGATAGCAAGGCAACCGTGGCGAAGCAAGTTCGGGCGCAGCATTTGCCGCCCCCGCTTTTTGCACCCGCTGACTCGTCATCATAGCCGGGCCGGTGGTCAGGATGGCGTATGCTTGTGCGGATATCTCTGGGCCAGAACGACCGTGACCGATACGATCAAGCGCGAACTCGAAGCCGGTATCACCACCGACCTGACGGACCGGATCAGCTACGGCGGCTACCTGCAGCTCGATACGCTGCTGTCGGCGCAACTGCCGCTGTCCCGGCCTGAACACCACGACGAACTGCTGTTCATCATCCAGCACCAGACGTCGGAATTGTGGATGAAGCTCATCATCCACGAACTCAAGGCGGCGATCGCGCACTTGGCCGCCGACGACATCGACCCCTGCCTCAAGATCCTCGCGCGCGTCAAGCAGATCCAGCGCCAGCTGTTCGAACAGTGGGCCGTGCTGGAAACCCTGACGCCGTCGGAATACCTGCAGTTCCGCCATGTGCTCGGTCCGGCCTCGGGATTCCAGTCGCACCAGTACCGCACCATCGAATTCCTGCTCGGCAACAAGAACGCCGACATGATCGCCGTGTTCGCGCATGCGCCGGCGCAGCAGGAAACCTTGCGCGCGGTGCTGCACGCGCCGAGTCTTTACGACGAGTTCCTGCGTCATCTGGCACGCCAGGGTCATGGTGTGCCGCAGGTCTGCGTCGAGCGCGACTGGTCGCAGCCCTATCAGCGCCATCCCGAACTCATCGACGTGTTCCGCCGCATCTACGAGAACACCGACCAGTTCTGGTCGGCCTATCACCTGTGCGAACAGTTCGTCGACCTGGAGGAGAGCTTCCAGCTCTGGCGTTTCCGCCACATGAAAACCGTCGAACGCATCATCGGTTTCCGCCGCGGCACCGGCGGATCGTCCGGCGTGGCATTTCTCAAACGCGCGTTGGAGCTGACCTTCTTTCCCGAGCTGTTTGAAGTGCGCACGGTTATAGGGACGTGAGACGCGGGCGGTGCGGGCTTCGTATCGCGCACCCGATCTCCACAACCCCGGCCGAACGCCGCGCGTTCAGAGTGTTCAGAACGATGGGCGCCCGCTGGC
>JAAFHE010000356.1 GCA_013298265.1 Lysobacterales bacterium
CCTTCTGGAGTCTCGTCCTTGAGCTTCTGTATGCCTGTGCGCAGGTCGCCGGTGATGTGGTGACTGTTCGACCATGGGAAGTCCTTTCGCGTCGAGGACACCACGTACTTCGGCTTGGCCTCCAGCTTTATCGCCCATTCGCGCATCGCCGGCGGTGCTTGCGTGTCGCCGTGGGCGACCGCTGGCCAATAGCTCTCCATCATCTCGTAGGTGATTCGGCCCCACAGCATCGCCCCGCCTTCGTCCATCAGGTGGGTAAAGAACGCGTGGGTCTCGTCGTCGGCGATTCCTTCCTGGTGGTCGACGCAACCGTCCAGGGTGACGTTGATACTGAAGGTCAGGATTCCCATGGTGTCCGCCACAGATGTTGCATGTGCGGCCTAACTACATTTGGCGCCCAAATCCAGGGCGTTGCCCCGACTATGCCGTAGCCTTTCCCTCGCCCGCAATCGGAAATTTCTCCAGCAAATGCGAGGTTCTGACCGATCGGTAGCGTCTGCCGTCAGCGCGTAATGTGGCGAAGGAACACTAGCCATTCGAGGCTGTATGAGTTACGGCGGCGCAGACGCGGGGGTACCGCCCGATCCGGAGCGGCGGCCGGGTCTGCACGCGGAAGCGCTATAGTCCGCCAACCATCCTCCCGCTCACGATTTCGGGGAATCGTCCATGCCGTCCAGTGCTCTCCTGCGCCTGCTGCGGGCCTTCGCGCTCATCAGCCTGTTGTCCTGCCTGCCCTCCGTCGTCCTGGCCCAGTGCGTCAGCCTGACCACGCTCGGGTCGGCGTCGACGCAGAACTTCGACACGCTGTCGAACACGGCCGGCTCGACCACGAACAACCTGACCATCACGGGTTGGTTCATGACCGAAAGCGGCGGCGGGGCGCGGGACAACGAGCAGTACGCGGTTGACACGGGCGCCTCGAATACGGGCGACACGTATAGCTACGGTGCCGCGGCGTCGACGGAGCGTGCGCTGGGCGGCCTGCGCAGCGGCACGCTGATCTCGTCGGTCGGCGCCTGCTTCACGAACAACACCGGTGCAACGATCTCCAGCCTCGGCGTGGCATACACCGGCGAGGAATGGCGCCTGGGCACGGCGGCGCGCACCGACCAGCTCACGTTCGAATACAGCCTCAACGCGACCAACCTGACCACGGGCACCTGGACCGGTGAGGCGGCGCTGAATTTCGTGACGCCGGATACGGCGACGGCCGGCGCGAAGAACGGCAATGCCGCTTCGGCGCGGACCGCACTGTCCAGCACGATCAGTTCGCTGAGCATCGCCAATGGCGCAACGTTCTGGATACGCTGGAACGACATCGACGCGAGCGGTGCCGACGACGGGCTTGCCGTCGATGATTTCTCGCTGACGCCGCAAGGCGCGGTCGCGCTGCCGAATCTCACGATCAACGATGTGTCGCTCAACGAAGGCAACGCGGGTACGACATCGTTCACTTTCACGGTGAGCCTGTCGGCACCGGCCGGCCCAGGCGGCGTCACGTTCGACATCGCCACCGCCGACGGTATCGCGGTCGCGCCGGGCGACTACACCGCGAAGTCTCTGACGAGCCAGACCATCCCGGCGGGCAGCAGCACCTACACCTTCACCGTGCTCGTGAACGGCGACACCACGCCGGAGACGAACGAGACCTTTTTCGTCAATGTCACGAACGCCACCGGCGCCACCGTCACCGACGGCCAGGGCCAGGGCACCCTCGTCAACGACGATGCAGCGCCGAACCTGACGATCAATAATGTCTCGCTCAACGAAGGCAATGCGGGCACGACGACCTTCACCTTTACCGTCAGCCTGTCGGCCCCGGCTCCGACAGGCGGGGTGACCTTCGATATCGCCACGGCCGATGGCACAGCGGTCGCGCCCGGCGATTACACAACGAAATCGCTGACCGGCCAGACCATCCCCACCGGCAACAGCACCTATACCTTCGACGTGCTCGTGAACGGCGACACGGTGCCGGAGAGCGACGAGACCTTTTTTGCCAATGTCACCAATGTCACGAACGCCATCGTCACCGACGGCCAGGGCCAGGGCACCGTCGTCAACGACGATCTGTCGCGCATCCACGATGTGCAGGGCAACGGCGCGGCGACGCCGATTCCCGGCGCAACGGTCACCGTCGAAGGCATCGTCGTCGGCGACTTTCAGGGCGCGGGCCAGCTGCAGGGCTTTTTCCTGCAGGAAGAGGACGCCGACGCGGACGCCGATCCGGCCACGTCCGAAGGCGTGTTCGTGTTCTGCAGTACCTGCCCGACGGCGGTGGCCGAAAGCCAGCGCGTGCGCGTCACGGGCGCGGTGTCGGAAAGCAGCAATCTGACGATGCTCAGCGCCACGACGGCCGGCGCCGTGGTCGTGACCGATGCAGGCAACAATCTCGCGCAGGTGACGCCGGTGACGGTCGACCTGCCGGTGGTCGGCGACATCGACACGTTCTACGAGCCGCGCGAAAGCATGCGCGTGAGCTTCGTCGATACGCTGACGGTCAGCGACTATTTCGAGATGGCGCGCTACGGCCAGGTGGTGCTGACCGAAGGCGGCCGACCGCGGGCGTTCACCGAATTCTCGGCGCCGGATGTCGCGGGCTATAGCGCCTATACCGATCAGCTGGCGCGCCGCCGCGTGCTGCTCGACGACGACAACAACACACAGGAATCCTTCCTGACCTCGCCCAGCGGCCAGCAGGCGATTTATCACCCGCGCACCAATGGCGGCCTGTCGGTCGGCACACAGGGCGTGGATTTCTTCCGCGGCGGCGATCTCGTCAGCGGCCTGACCGGCGTGCTGGATTTCTCGACCCCGGGCGCCGGCGTGGCAAGCTGGCGCGTGCGACCGACTGCGGCGACGCCGGCTACATTCACCGTCGCCAATCCGCGACCGGCGACGCCGCCGGCCGTCGGCGGCGCGATCACCGTCGCCGGCGCGAACCTGCTGAACTACTTCACGACGATCGACACGACGGCCAGCTCGAGCAGCGGTCCTTGCGGCCCCGGCGGCACGCTCGACTGCCGCGGCGCCGACAGCGTGGCCGAGCTCAACCGCCAGCGCGAGCGCGTCTCGATCATGACCTGCGCGCTCGATGCCGACGTGGTCGCGTTCATGGAGCTGGAGAACACCACGGCGAGCGCCACGATCACGGACCTGCTCGGCGCAATCAACACCCGCTGCGGCGGCGCGCATCCGTATGCTTTCGTCAACACGGGCGGCACGCTCGGCACCGATGCGATCCGCGTGCAGGAAATCTATCGCACCGGCGTGGTCTCGCCGGTCGGCTCGCCGCTCGTTGATCTGGATCCGGTCCACAATCGCCCGCCGACGGCGCAGACCTTCGATGTCGTCGACGCGACCAACTCGGCATTCGGCCAGCGCTTCACCGTGATCGCCAACCATCTGCGCGCCAAGGGCTGCGGCAGCGCGAGCGGTGCCGACGCGGACAGCGGCGACGGCCAGGCGTGTTTTGCGGCCACGCGCACGGCGCAGGCGAGCCGCCTGCTGAGCTGGATCACCAGCACGGTGCTGCCGGCCGCGGGCGATCCCGACGTGCTGCTGCTCGGCGACTTCAACGCCTACGCGCAGGAGACGCCGATCACGACGATCCTGGCCGGCGGCTACAGCGATCTGGAGACGACGTTCCAGGGCGCGAATGCCTACTCGTATGTGTTCGGCGGCACGCTGGGCCATCTCGACTACGCGTTCGCGTCGGCGTCGCTGGCCAGCCAGGTCACCGGCGCGAATACCTGGCACATCAACGCCGACGAAGTGCCGCTGTTCGACTACAACGACGAAGTCGCCGACATCGGCGAATCGGCGTTCGAGGAAAAGCCCGACGGTTCAGCACTGGTGCCGCCACGCGTGGTGTTCCAGCCGGCGACGCCGTATCGCGCGGCGGATCACGACCCGGTGCTGGTCGGCCTGTTCGCGATTTCCGATCTGGCCGTCACCCTCACCGACTCGCCGGACCCGGTCATTGCCGGCAACAATCTGACGTATACGATTACCGTCGCGAACACGGGTCCCGATGCCGCCGCCGGCGCGAGCTGGAGCACCACACTACCGCCGGGCCGGACCTTCGTCTCGCTGCCGGCCGTGGCCGGCTGGTCCTGCACGACGCCGGCCGTGGGTAGCAGCGGCGCGGTGAGCTGCACCCATCCGAACTTCGGCGTCGGCAGCAGCGTGTTCACGCTGACCGCGGCGGTGGATCCGGCCCTTGCTGCCGGCACGGTGCTGTCGGCCACGGCGACCACGACATCCTCAAGCGGCGATCCCACGCCGGCCAACAACAGCGCGACGGCAACGACGACCGTGGGCGCGTCGGCCGACCTCGGCGTCAGCAACAGCGGCGCGCCGGCGTCCGCCACCAGCGGCCAGACCGTCAGCTATACGATCAACGTAAGCAACGCCGGCCCGAGCGACGCGGCGAGCGTATCGCTGAGCAACCCGGTTCCGGCCAACACGACATTCACGTCACTCACCGCTCCGGGCGGCTGGAGCTGCACGACGCCGGCCGTTGGCGCCACGGGCACGGTGAGCTGCACCGCACCCGCCCTCGCCCCCGGAGCGGCCGCGTTCACGCTCGTCGTGACGGTAGACCCGGGCGCGACCGCGGCGAACATCGTCGACACCGCGACGGTCGCGTCGACGACCACCGATCCCGCACCCGGCAACGAATCCGCGACCGCGACCACGCCGCTGGGCACATCGGCGGATCTGGGCATCACCAACACCGCCTCGACGCCATCGGCGATCAACGGCCAGCCCATCACCTACACGCTGACGGTGACGAACGCCGGCCCCAGCACCGCGGCGAACGTGGCACTGAGCAACGCGGTTCCGGCCAACACGACATTCACCTCGCTGAGCGCGCCGGGCGGCTGGAGCTGCACGACACCGGCCGTCGGCGCCACGGGCACGGTGAGCTGCACCAACCCCGCCCTGGCGCC
>JAAFHE010000357.1 GCA_013298265.1 Lysobacterales bacterium
CGGTCGGGGCGATCAGCAGGGAGCCGGTGCGCGGCTTGATCTTGCGCTGCTGGTAGAAGAACTCGGTCTCGCCTTCCTCGAAGCCGTCGTTGAGGTAGATGGTCCAGAGTACGACGCGGTGCAGGGTTTCGCCGTTGTCGGCCTTGGGGTACAGCTCGCAGTGCCAGTACGGATAGCCGCCCTGGTCGGCGATGTATTTCTGGATATTGATGGTGCCGGGGCGGAAGACCTTCATGATGATCGCGGTCAGCATCGGGTCGTCGAGCTCTGTCAGGCCTTGGGCGTCGAGCACTTTGTGCTGGCCGGTCCTGGCGTCGGGAATCTGCAGCTGCAGCGGCGCGAGCGCGGCGTGGGCGTATTGGCGCAGGTAGAGCTTCAGGCCGCCCATGACGGCCTGGTTGAAGCGCGCGACCGCGTCGTTCCATTCGGCGTGGTCGGTGATGCAGATGTCCCAGCTGTCCTTGAGCGCCGTGTTGACACCGCTGCCGGTCTGGCCGCGCACGGCCTTGTTGCTCGCGTCGAAGCGGCGGATCAGCGCGGCGCAGGTCGCGGTATCGAGTGCTTCGTCGTAGACCTCGATGAAATCGGGATGCATGGCGGCTTCGCGGCGTGGGCAGACGGTCGATGATCGGTGCGGCCAGGCTGGTACGCAAGAGCGCACGGGCGTTGCGCCAGCGGGGATAGGCGGTTGCGCCGGCCGCTCTCGGTGGCTGTCTGTGGTCCCCTGAAACGCCCTATGCTTCGGCGCGCAGGGCGGCAGGCGAGCCGGCGCGCAACCTGCGCGGCCAAGTCGATCACAGGGCTCGCGCGTACCGCCGCTGCAAACGGAAAACGTCGGCCAGCGCCGGCGAAATCGAAGGGGAGCTCGTGCCTGCAACAACCTACCGCGTGCTGCGCCCTGCGCCCTGGTCCTGGTCCTGGTCCTGGACCGTTGTGTTCGCCGCGGTGTTTTTCCTGTGCGTCTTCCGCTTCGGTACGCCAGCCGGCATTGAGCTGGACCAGTCCTGGGCGACGGTACTCGGCTGGGCGCATCTGCACGACGTGCGTTTCGGCGAGGCGCTGGTCTTCAGCTACGGCCCGCTGGGCTATCTGCATCCGCGCGGGCCGTACAACCCGGCGCTGTTTCAGACCTACCTGTTCGGCCAGGTGCTGCTGACCCTGGGCTATACCTTTATCTATGCGCTGACGTTCCGCCGTCTTGCGGGCCTGGAGCGCGTGCTGTTCGCGCTG
The DNA here is from genome assembly GCA_013298265.1 of Lysobacterales bacterium. Taxonomy (GTDB): domain Bacteria; phylum Pseudomonadota; class Gammaproteobacteria; order Xanthomonadales; family Rhodanobacteraceae; genus Tahibacter. The sequence goes on from JAAFHE010000357.1 coordinate 1,231, forward strand.
GTCGTGCTGCTGCCGTGCCGCTTGCAGAACGACGTGCTGCTGGTCGGTACGGGTATCTTCGCGCTCGTGGCGCTGGATCGTTTCGTCCATCGCTCGCGCGACGATCGCCTTGCCTGGGCCGGACTCGCCGTCGTGGCGCTGCAGATGAATGCGCTGGGCCTGATGAAATTCACGCTGTTCCCGCTGACGCTGCTGCTCGCGGGTATCGGCACGCTGCTGTTCCTGCGCGACCGGCGGCCGCGCGCGGCGGTGGTCTGGCTGGCGGGCTGGCTGGCCAGTCTGCTCGTGCTGTGGCTGGGCCATGGCCAGAAGCTTGGCGACCTCGGTGCCTTCCTGCGCGGCGCGCTGCGGATCGTGGCCGGCTATGGCGCCGGCATGGGTGTGGAAACGACGCCGGGTTTGCTCGCGCTAGGCCTGCTCGCACTGTTGGCGACTGCGGCCGCGCTGCTGTTCTGGCTCAGGCGCGAATCGCCGCGCGACCTGCGCGCGTTGCTGCTGTTCGGCTATCTCGCGTTCTGCCTGTTCCTGGCCTGGCGCAATGCGTTCACGCGCGCGGACATCTGGCATGTGCGGTTTTTCTTTCCGCTCGCGGGCTTCGTCGCGTTCGCGCTGCTGGCACTGGCCAGCGAGCGCCTGGCGCCGCGCTGGCGTCAGGCGCTGGGCGTTGTCGCGCTGCTGTGCATCGCCGGCCTGCTGAGTTTGGTCTTGCCGTCGATGAAGGCGGATGACTACGCGACAGCCGGCCGCGAGCTGCGCCAGCACGTCGCCACGGTGCTGAGGGGGGAATTGGGCGAGCAGCGCGCGCAGCAGCGCGAGGCGCTGCGCCGGCAATACGATCTGCCGACCTTTCGCCGCCTCGTCGGCAGCGAGCGTGTCGACCTGTTCGGCTGCAACCAGGCGGTGCTGCTGCTGAATGATTTCAACTATGCGCCGCGGCCGGTGTTCCAGAGCTATGCGGCCTATACGCCGCCGCTGCAGCAGGCCAACGAAGCATTCTATCTGGGCGCCACGGCGCCGCGCTTCGTCATGCTGGGCCTGTGTCCGATCGACCAGCACTATCCCGCCAGCGAGGATGCGCTCGCCCTGCTCGCCTTGCTGCGTCACTACCGTCCGGTCGCGGCCGAGAAAAGTTTCGTGCTGATGCAACGGGCCGACGTCGTTCCCGTGGCCGCGCCACCGGCATCCGCTGCGGCTGTGCCGGTCGAACCGGGCCAGTGGATCGATGTGCCTGCCGGCCAGGCGGCGACGCGTATCCATCTCGACTACGGCCTGAGCCTGAGTGGCCGCCTGCATGCGCTGTTCTTGCGCGAGCCCAGCTTGTCACTCGAGGTAGAGACGGCGGACAAGCAGGTGCGCGCGTTCCGTCTCGTGCGGCCGATAGCGCGCAGCGGTTTCCTGCTGTCGCCGTTGCTGCTCGAGGATGAAGACTATCTGCGCTGGTACTACCGCCTGGACGATCTGGCGGTCACGCGCGTGCGGGTCAGGGCGGCGGTCGACGGGCAGCAATCGCTGTTCGCGCCCGGCATCACCGTGGGTTTCACGCCGCTGGACCTGCCGCGCGACACGGCGGCGGCGGCCCCGCTGGATGTTGTGCAGGCGATCTATCCGGGCTTCAACGTGCTGCCGTCGCAGCGTACGGGCAACATCAGCCTGATCGTCGAGGACGGCAAGCCGGCCCTGTTCATGCACGCGCCGGCGACGCTGGAGTTCGCACCGCCGCCGGGTGCTTATTCCGTGCAGATCGAGTTCGGCCTGCGCAGCGCGGCCTATGCAGCGCCGGAATGCCTGCAGGCTCAGGCCGACGGCGTAAGCCTGCAGCTGGCCCGCGCCGACGCCAGCGCCAACGTACCGCCGCTGTATGCGCGCACCATCAATCCGTATCGCGTCCCGGTCGAAGGGGGGCCGCAGCGTGTCGATCTGCCGCGGGTCGATCTGGCGGCTGGCGAGCGGCTGCGCCTGAGCATCGGGAGCGGCGAAGGCAGCAACTTCGCCTGTGACTGGGGCTATGTGAGTGCGTTCGAACTCAGGCCCCTGGCCACGCCGTGAGCCTGACGGATTACTGCGGGTTGTCGAAAGACAGGTACAGGCCTGCGACGATCACCGCGGCGAGAATCACGGCGAGAACCGCAAAGAATATTTTTACCCAACTATACGGGTGCTTGCCGGCGATCTTGCCGGTATAGCCGTTGGCGATGATCTGGAAACGGCGCGAGCCGTAGGTGTAACTGACCAGCCAGACCGGCATCAGCACATGCTTGAAGGTGCGGCCGTGGTAGCGCGCATCCACCTGCAGGTTGCGCTGGGTGTCGCCGGGCACTTCGTTGCTGCACAGCGCGCGCACCCGGTTGTCCAGGTCCGCGCGGTTGATCTCCGAGGCCTTGCGCAGATCGACCTGGTAGCGCTCCACCGTCCAGCCGCGCACGAATTCCGGCGAATAGGGCTTGAGGTCGGTCGTGGTCGGGAACGGCTCCACCGCCGCGAGCAGGCCGGGAGCGACGCCCGCCGTGCCGGCTACGAGCCGGTCGTCGAAGAAGTGCGCGAGCTGGCCTGCGGCGGGCACCCAGCGTACGCGCTGCACCTGGCGCGTGCGCATGTTGCCCTGCGGGTCGCGATAGCTTTCGGTTTCGTAGTAGTAGTGGCCGGCGTCGGCGGTCCAGTGCGCCTCGACGTGGGCGTCGAAGGTCCAGTACGGCAGGTAGATGCCGTGCAGGGTGTCGGTCAGCGCGGCGCGCTTGAGCTTGTCCGGCGCGAACCAGCGCGAGCCATACCAGGTGCGGATCAGGTCGCGCACCTGTCCGTCGCTGATCTTGAACGGCAGCAGGCTTTGCGGCGTGATCGCATCCTTCTGCGACTCGTGGGCGATGATCGAAGGCGAACCGCAGAAATCGCAGCGCTGGGCGACCTTGCCGTCGACGAAGACGGAGATCGCATGGCAGCTCTGGCACTGCACCTCGCGGCGCTGCTCGCCCCAGTCGCGGCTGACCTCAGGATTGCGCAGCGCGGTTTCGAGGTCGTGCTCGACCATCGCCGTGCCGGGGTCGGCCGCCTGCGCCGGCGTCCACGGGACTACCGTGCCGCAGTACGGACAGACCAGCGACTGCTTGGCCGCATTCCATTGCAGGTCGCCGCCGCACTCCGGACAGGGATGTTTGCCGACGGTGGCATTGCTCATGCGATGAATCCGAAGCTTGCAGGACGAATCAGGATACGCCGACGGCGGGGGCGGTCCGTCAGCATGGCGCGTCGATCAGCGGCGGTCTCGATTCGCGCCAGAAAGCGGATCGAGACCGCCGCCGCACAACCGGCCGCGGCGAGGTGCGACGCTCAGCCGCGCAGGAATTCCTCGAGCGCCGTGCGTGCGATGCGGTAGGCGCTGCCGATCTTGCGCGCCTTGAGTTCGCCGGCGGTGATCGAGGCCATGACGTCCTCGACCGAGACGCCGAGCGCCTGCGCTGCCTGTTCCGGCGTCAGCACGTCCAGACCACTACTGCCGCCGGTAGCCGGCGCGGCGGCGGCCGGCTGGCCCTGCATGCCCTTCATGAGTTCCTGCGCCATGCCGAAGCCGATGGCCATCTGCGCCGGTGCGGCTGCGGCTGCGGCACCTTCGCCACCCTGGCCCATGCCAACGCCCATCTGGTACTTCACGTAGTCGTTGAGGTTGCCGATCACACCCATGCTGGAACGCTTGTCGATCGCCTGTTCCACTTCCGGCGGCACCGAC
>JAAFHE010000358.1 GCA_013298265.1 Lysobacterales bacterium
GTCTTGACGCCGGCAAAACCGCAGGCTTCGCACATCGCCACGAGGTCGGCCATCGGCAGTTTGCCGGTGCCGCCGACATTGACGGCGCGCAACAGCGCAACAAAGGCGGGCATGACGAACTCCGGGCCGGGATGGGCACGCATCTTAGGCTGCGCGCCGCGACAGCGACCAGTCGGCGCCGCGGCGGGCGCAAGGCACTTCGACACGCTGCGGGAGCCGCGGCACAATCGCGCCATGCCGAATCCCTCCGCTGCCATCACACGCCATCACACCGACCCAGCCGAGAGCAATGCGGCATTTCTGCAGCGCTGCGCGGCACCAGCGCGCATCGGCCTGGCCGGCGGCAGCGCGCTGATCGACCGCGGCATCCGCAAGGCGCAGCGCCTTATCACCGACGATGCCGCGGGCAGTGCCTGGTCGCATGCCTTCCTGTTCGGCGAGCAGCGTAGCGACGGCCACTGGTGGGTGCTGGAATCCGACCTGGACCTGCGCCACAAGCAGATCCGCCTGGGCGCGCAGGAAAATCGGCTCGCGAAATATTTCGACGCGGGCGAATGGCCCAATCTCGCGGTGCTGGATTTCGGCCTTGATGCGGACGCGAGCCGCTGCGTGCTCGCCGCAGCGCTGGACCTGCTCGCCGACGCCACGCGCTACTCGCTGCGCGAGATCGTCGGCACGCTGCTCGCACTCGCGCGCCCGACCTTGCGCGAGCGCGACAATCTGCTCGCGCGCGAGAACTCGCTGTACTGTTCGGCCTTCGTGCAGCACTGCTATGCGCGCGCCGGGATCAGCTTCGTGGCCGGCATCAGCATCAAGAACACGACGCCGCACGACATTGCGCGTACAACGCTGCCGCATCGCGCGGACTATCTGCTGCGCCAGTCAGGCGCGAGCGCCTGAACCGGAGACCGCGATGGCTGCCCTGCCCGGTATCCGCCGCAACCGTTCCATGCCCGACAGCAGCGTCATTCCGGTGCTCGGCTATCCCGATGTGCCGGCCGCCGCCGCGTGGCTGGTCGAGGCGTTCGGCTTCGTCGAACGCCTGCGCATCGGCACGCACCGCATACAGCTGTGCTTCGGCGACGGCGCCGTCGTGCTGGCCGCGCAAGCGCAGGCCGCCGCGGGCGGCTGCTCGGTCATGCTGCGTGTCGCCGATGCCGAGGCGCACTGCGCCCGCGCGCGCGCCGCCGGTGCGCGCATCGTCGGCGAACCGACCGTGTTCCCTTACGGCGAGAAGCAGTACAGCGCCGCCGACCCGGCAGGGTACGTGTGGACGTTTTCCGAATGCGTCGTCGATGTCGACCCGGCCGACTGGGGTGGCGAGCTCGTAGATCCTGCGCGCTGAGCGCCTGATCGCTCCCCGTGATGGCCCCTGCCGTTTCCGGTTCGCGTGGATCCGCGTGTCACCCGCAGGCGACGCATCGCCCGGCGCCGACACGAGGACCCACACCATGAAAGCACGCCATCCTTCCGCCCTGATATGCGCATGCCTCGCCGTAGCCCTTGGCAGCCCGGCAGCGCTCCTCGCGCAGACGCGGCTCAGCTACGAAGGCAATGTCGGCACTACCAACCCGCATCCCAATCCGGGCTTCCAGTCGTTCGGCGAGGGCATCGCCCGAGGTGATTTCGACGGCAATGGCGTCGACGATCTCGTCATCCTTGAGAGCACCAACAGCCGCATGCGCGTGATGCGCGGACAGGCCTGGACCGTCGGCACGGGCAGCATCGTCATCAAGTTCATCTCTGCATCGGTCGACACGCCGGGACACAACGGCCGCGTCGCGACCGGCGACTTCGATGGGGACGGCAGCGACGAAATCGCGCTCGGCTATCCGGCGCAGGGCTTCAATGGCCTGTCCGAAGTAGGCAAGGTGTCGATCCTGCGGCGAGCCCCGAATGGAACCTGGGCAACACAGGCAACGATCCGGATCGGCACCGACGGCTACGCCGGCAGCAGCCCGCTGGAAAACGACTCGCTGGGCAACGCGCTGGCGAGCGGCGATTTCGACGACGATGGCTACGACGACCTCGCGATGGGCGCCGACGGGCGCACCGTGTCCGGTCAGGCGCGCGCCGGCAGCGTACTGGTCGCCTACGGCTCGGCCAGCGGACTGGGACCCGCGCGCTCGATGCTGTGGAATCGCTTCAGCAGCGACGTCGGCGCGGGCGTCGAGGCGAACGACGACTTCGGCGCCACGCTCGCGGTCGCGGACTTCACCGGGGATGGCCCGGACGATATCGTCATCGGCGTAACCAGCGCGCGTTGCCCGAACGATGAGCGTGGCGGCAGCGTCATCATCCTGCGCGGCAGTGCAGGCGGACTGACCTCCACGAACTCGCGAGCCTACTTCGCCGGCGTCGACGGCACACCGGGGACCTGCGCCGAGGGCAACCGGTTCGGACGCAGCCTAGCCACCGGACGCTTCAACGACGATGCGCGGCCCGATCTCGCGATCGGCTCGCAGGGAACGCCGGAAGAGCGTGGCAATGTGACCGTGCTGGCATCCGGCACCACCGGACCCGGCCCCAACAGCAGCCGATACTTCCGCGGCAGCGACCTACCCACGCCGCTGACGGGCGCGGGGTCCAGCGCGATCGGCTACGTGCTCGCGGCCGGACGGCTGCGCGGCACGGGCACGCTCGACAGCCTCGTAATGGGCGTGCCTTACGACGACGTCAACGGCGTCGGTGATGCGGGCTCGACCTGGGTGATCCATCCGGCGGCCAGCGGCAGTGGTCTCAGCCTGACCGGCGTCGAACGCTGGGTGCAGGATTCGCGGCTCGCGCTCGAGCCCATGGGCACGGCCTTCGGCGACCGCTTCGGCAGTTCGCTCGCGGTCGGCGATTTCAATGGCGACGGCCGGCACGATCTCGCAGTCGGCGCGGTCTACCGCGGTGAGCCGGAGACACACTCCGGCGCCGTCCAGTTCGTCTACCAGAGCGAATTCATCTTTAGCGACGGCTTCGACTGAACGAACACGCCAGTAGCGGATATCCGATTCAGGACGGCGACAAAGACCCGCGTTCCACCATTTCGTGCACGCCGCCGCATATGACGCTACGGATCAGTACAAATTCCCGCGGCTGCCACGTCACGGTGTCAGTCACGATCTCCGCGGCCAACCGCCATGGCAGGAAGCGCAGCGTCATATGTGCTTTGAAGCGCGACACGGCCGGCGGGTACCGTCCTTGCGCGTGCTGCGCATGAGCGCTCGTCGTACGCACGAAGCTCAACGCGGTGCAGGTCGTCGAAGATCCGCACAGCACCAGCGCGTGACTGTCGCCGCTGATGCAAAAACTTGCGAGACGATCGAAGCTCACCTCGACCGCCGCAGCGCGCATGGCTCGCGCAGCCGCTCGGCACGGCCCATGCCGCACAGCGTGAGGTACAGCTTGCCGAACCTGGCCGAGCGCCCGGCGAGTCCGTGCTCGCGCACGATGCGATCGCGCTGTTCTACCATCACCGCGCGCGCCGTCGACGGCGGCTGCAGCGCAAACAAGCGCTGCTCGCGCCAACTCATATTCACATAAATACACTTGTGTATTCCTATTAAATTTCGTAGCGCCACGCACGAAGGGAGTTCATGGCACCGAGGCGACGGCCTGTTCAGCGACTGTAGCGTTACGCTCCTTGCGCAAATAAGGCTCGTCGGGCGCCGGGGACTTATGGATCCTGTTTACGTTGCGCGACCCGCGTGCAACGAACCCTGTCGTCGCAGCAAGCAGTCGCACGCGGTTACCACGGCCTATCAGGCAACGAACCGGAACAAGCTGCTGCGCCGCAGGGAAAGACCCATGCTGCACCGCAGCTTTCCCCTTCGGACACTGGGCATGCCGAGGCTGCCATGGCCCACTGCGCACGCCTTCCTGCCCTGAGGTGTGGCCATGTCCGTGTCCGTCCGCTCGTCTGCCAGGCCGCGGTGCCTGGCGCTGCTGCTGTCGCTGTCTGCGCTTGTCCCGTCCGCGCCGCTGCTGGCCCAGACTGAAGTCACCGGCTTCGGTACCAATCCCGGCAATCTGCGCATGTTCAAATATGTACCGCCCGGCCTGCCCGCCGGCGCGCCGCTGGTCGTGGCCCTGCACGGCTGTTCGCAGAGCGCGGCGAGCTACGATGCGGAGACCGGCTGGCAATTGCTCGCCAACCGCTGGCATTTCGCGCTGCTGTTGCCGCAGCAGCAGAGCGCGAACAATTCCAGCACCTGCTTCAACTGGTTCGAAAGCGCCGACACCGCGCGCGGCCAGGGCGAGACGCTGTCGATCAAGCAGATGGTCGATCGCATGAAAGCCGACCACAGCAGCGCCGGCGACCGCGTCTATGCGACCGGGCTTTCGGCCGGCGGCGCAATGACCGCGGTAATGCTCGCGGCTTATCCGGATGTATTCGCCGGCGGTGCGATTCTGTCGGGCCTGCCCTATCGCTGCGCGACGAGCCAGACCAATGCGTTTTCCTGCATGAATCCCGGCACCGACCTGACCCCGGCCCAGTGGGGCGACAAGGTGCGCGCGGCGAGCAGCTGGACCGGTCCCTGGCCGCTGGTCTCGATCTGGCACGGCGACGCGGACTACGTCGTGCGCCCGGTCAATCAGGCCGAACTGATGCAGCAGTGGACCAACGTGCATGGCATAGACCAGAGCGCCGACGTGTCCGACACCGTGGCGGGATTTCCGCACAAGGTATACAGCGATACTTCCGGCCGCGCGCGCGTGGAAACCTATGCCATCACCGGCATGGGCCACGGCACGCCGGTGGACCCGGGCAGCGGCGAAACCCAGTGCGGCACGGCCGGCGCCTACGTGCTCGACGTGAACATCTGCTCGAGCTACTACATCGGTCGCTTCTGGGGCCTGGACGATCTTGACGGCATCCCGCCGAGCGTCACGCTGACCGCGCCGGCCAATGCGAGCATCGTCAGCGGCACTGTCATGCTGAGCGCGAGCGCG
>JAAFHE010000036.1 GCA_013298265.1 Lysobacterales bacterium
GCGGCTGCGCGGTGCGCTCCCAGTCGAACACGGATCGCAGCATCGCGTGGCGCGCGAGCAAACCATTCCATGCCGCCTCGCAGGCGGCGGCGTCCATCTCGCCTTCGATCTCAAAGCGAACCTGGCGGTGATAGGGCGAGGCGCCGGGGGTCTCGAGCTCGTGATACAGCATTCCCACCTGGAGCGGAGTCAGGCGATAGACGCGCTCGACCGCGTCGCGGCTCAGGGCGAACGTAGTCTTATCCATTCTCGAACAGCTCCTCGACTTCAGCCAGCGCAACGCGGCCGGCGCCGGCATCGGGCGCCGGCGCAGCTGCTTCGAGCAGCGCGGCGATGCCCGCCACGGTCGGCGCGCCGAGGAAGGCGGGCATCTCGATCCTGTGGCCAGCGGCGCGCAGCCGCCCCACGACCTGGATCGCCCGGATCGAATCGCCGCCGACCGTGAAGAACCGATCGTGCCGGCCGAACCCGGAATGGCCGAGCACGGCGCGCCACGCTTGCGCGACCAGCACCTCGCTCGGGTCCTCGATAGTCGTGGGTTGCGCGGCGGTTTCGATCGGCGGCAGTGCGGCGTAGTCCGTCTTGCCGGTTGGCGTCAGCGGCAGTGTGTCGAGCGTCATCCAGCGCGCGGGGAGCATGTGTGCGGGTTGCGTGCGCGCGAGCGCACCGGCGAGCGCATCGGGCTCGGCGCCGACGACATAGGCAAGCAATTCGTCGCTAGCGGGCCCCTTGTGCACGGCCACGGCCACGTCGCGCACCCCGGGCAGTGCGGCGATGGCACGCTCGATTTCGCCCAGCTCGATGCGATAGCCGCGCAATTTGACCTGGCGGTCGCGCCGTCCGGCAAAGCGGATCGCGCCGTCCGGTTCCATCGCGCCGCGATCACCGCTGCGATAGACGCGTGCCCCTTCGCGCCAGGGGTGCGGCACGAAGACCGCCTCGGTCAGGTCGGGCCGCGCGTGATAACCGCGCGCGAGGCCCGCGCCGCCAATCACGATCTCGCCCTGCACGCCGAGCGGTGCCGGATTGCCGAAGCGGTCGAGCACGAGCATCTCGCCATTGGCGATCGCGCGGCCGATCGGAATGCCTCGCGCTGTGTCGGCCCGCGGATCGACCCGGTGCCAGCTCGCACAGACCGTGGTCTCGGTCGGGCCATAGGCGTTGACGGTGCTCAGTCGCGCGGCGAGGCGGGCCATGCGTGGCGCATCGGGCGCTTCCCCTGCCGTGACGAGGATCTCGAGCGGCGCGAGTGCGTCGTCGCTCAGCTCGGCGAGATAGGAAGGCGGCAGTGTCGCGACCGAAGCCCGCCCGGTCGCGAGCAAAGTGGAAAAAGTGACCGGATCGCGCACGTCTTCAGGCCGCGCCACCAACAGGCAGGCGCCGTTGAGCAGCGCCATCACCATCTCCCAGACCGAAGCGTCGAACGAGATCGGCGCAAACTGGACGATGCGGTGACGCGATTCGATACCGAGCCCGTGGCGCTGCGCGAACGCCAGGTTCACCGCACCGCGATGCTCGATCAGCACGCCCTTGGGCCGCCCGGTCGAGCCGGAGGTGTAGATGAGATAGGCGGCGTCCTCCGGCCGGGGCGCCGGCGGCAGCGCGCCAGCGGCTTGGACCAGCATCGTGACGTCGATCCTGCGCAGTGCGGTCGCCGGCTCCACGTCGCCGTGTCCCGGCTCGGTAAGCAGCGCACCCGCGCCCGAATCGGCGAGCATCAGCGCGATCCGTTCCGCGGGATAGCCGGGGTCGATCGGCAGATAGACCGCGCCCGCCATGAGCACGCCGAGAAACGCGGCGACGAGCCGCTCCGAGCGTTCGAGCAGTACGGCTACAACATCGCCGGGCGCGACGCCGCTGGACGCCAGCGCGCCGGCAATCGCCCGGGCGCGCGTGTCGAGCTGCGCATAACTCAGCGTCGTGCCGGCACAGACCACGGCGGGGGCGCCTGGCTGGGACGCCGCCCAGGTGGCGAACGTAGCCGGGACGGTCGCGCTCCCGGGCAGGTCGATGACCGGTCCCGGCGCCGTGACCAGCGCGAGTTCCTCTGCGCCCAGCATCGGCAGCCGCGCCACCGCGCGGCCGGGTTCGGCCACGGCCGACGCGGCGAGCCGGACATAGTGCTCTGCCATCCGCGTGATGCGCTCGCGGTCGAACAGGTCGTTCGCATATTCGAGGTTCAGCGTCACGCCGTCCTCGCTTTCGACGAACTCGAAAGTCAACGGATACTTGGCAACGCGCGGCTCGCCGCCGAAGCGCGACACGTTGACTCCGGCGAGCGTCAGGCTGCGCTGGCGCCGGTCCTGGAACACGACCGCGACGTCAAACAACGGCGGGCGGTTCTCGTCGCGCGGCAGCTGCAGCTGCTCGACCAGCAAGTCGAAGGGATAGGCGCGATGGTCCATCGCTTCGGCAAGGGCACTGCCCGCGCGGCGAAGCAGCGCCGAGACATCCTCGGCGTCTTCAAGCGCGAGGCGCAGCGGCAGGAGGTTGACGTAGAAGCCCAGCTGCGTTTCGAGTTCCGGATCGTCGCGGCACGTCACCGGAATGCCGAGCACCGCCTCGTGGCAGCCGGTATGGCGCTGCAGCAGCGCCGCGGTGAGTGCGACCAGGCTGGAGAAGAAGCTTGTGCCGGTCGCGCGAGCAAGCGTGCGCAGGCCTGACGTGGTCGTGGCATCCAGCGACATCGAGACGCGGTCGCCGTCATGGCTGGGCGGGCCGGCGGGAACCCGGTCGAACGGCAGATCAAGCCGAGGCGGCAGCGCGGCGAGGCGAGCTAGCCACCATTGCCGCATCGCAACCGCCGCGGGCGAGGCCAGCCAGGCGGCTTCGGCGACGGCATGGTCCTTGTACTGGATGCGTAGCGGCGGCGGCGCCTCACCCCGCGCGCCGCGCAGGATCTCCTCGACCATCACGGACACCGATTCGGCGTCACTGACGATGTGATGGACGGCGAATAGCAGCACATGGCGTTCGGTGCCGAGGCGGAGCAGGCTTGCGCGCAGCAACGGGCCCCGTGCGAGGTCGAAGCCGTCGCGCGCCAGTGCTTCCGCGCGCTGCCGGGCCGCGGCTTCGGGATCGGGCTCTTCACTCAGGTCGATGCGCGTGACCGCGAAATCAGCCTCGGCCTGCACGCGCTGGCGCACGCCCGAATGGCTTTCCGCGAAGACCGTGCGCAGTGCCTCGTGCCGCGCCGGCAGCGCCTCGATCGCAGCGGCGATCGCGGCGGCGTCGAGCGGACCTTCGAGCAGATACGCCGCGGAGAGCACATAGGCGGCCGGATTGCCGCCGAGCTGATCGAGGATCCACAGCCGCCGCTGCGCATGCGAGGCCGGGTAGTCCGGTGCGAGCGCCGCTGCGGGGATGCGATGGAGCGGCTCCGGCCTGGGCGCGAGCGCCGCCGCTGTCGCGCGCACATTGGGCGCCGCGAAGAAGTCGGCAATCGTTACGCTGCCGCCAAACTCGGCGTTGGCGCGCGTAAGCACGCGGATCGCACGCAGCGAATCCCCGCCGACGTCGAAGAACGAGGTACAGGCGCCTACGCGCTTGATTCCGAGCACTTCAGCCCAGATCGCGGCGATGCGCGTTTCGAGCGGACCCTCGGGCGCGACGAACGCGGTTCGCCCGATCACCAGTTCCTCGGGCTTGGGCAGGGCGCGGCGGTCGACCTTGCCGTTGAGTCCGAGCGGCATCGCGTCGAGCGCGATCAGGAAATGCGGCATCGCTGCCTGAGGCAGGTCGAGCGTCAGGCGCGCGCGCAGCTCGTCGGTACCGACCGGACGCGCCGCCGTGAAATAGCAGGCGATGGCAAGATCGCCATCGGCACGCTTATGCGCAACGGCGACCGCGGTTTCGATCGCATCGTGCGCCATTGCCGCGGTTTCGATTTCGCCCAGTTCGACCCGCACGCCGTTGATCTTGACCTGACCGTCCAGCCGTCCGCCCAGTTCGATCGTGCCGTCAGCGAGCGCCCGGCCCATGTCGCCGGTGCGACAGACCATGCCGTCCACGCCCCATTCGGGCTCTCCCCAGATGAAGCGCGCCGCGTTCGCCTCGACGTCGCCCAGATAGCCGAGCATGGCGAACGGCGGGGCGATGTGGATCTCGCCGATCGCGCCGGGTGCGGCCAGCTTGCCTTCCTTGATCACCAGCACCTGCGTGCCCGGCAGAGGCCGCCCCACCGGCACCGCGCGCGCCGTGTCGACCGGGCCCTCGATCCGGTGGCAGCACTTGGCGAGCGTGGTCTCCGAAGGTCCGTAGAGGTTGCGCAGCGTGACACCCGGGCCGAGTGCGGCACGCGTGCGCTCGACGTCGGTGCCCCACAGCATCTCGCCCGCGAACAGCAGGTGTTTGAGCGCGGGCAGTGGGCGCGGCTGCTCCTCGAGTGCCTTGAGCGCGAGGCGAAAGATGCTTGGCACGACATGTGTAACCGCGACTTTCTCGTCGGCCAGCCATGCCGCGAGACGCGCGCCGTCGCGCCGGATTTCCAACGGCGCAATGCAGGCCGTGCCGCCCGTCGCGAGCGGCAGGAAGATGTCGCGCAGCGAGACGTCGAAGGTTGGCAATGCAAGGTTGCTCACGCGCACGCCGGGCTGAACCCCCAGTTCCTGCGCTTCCCAGTCGATGAAATGGCGCAGCCCCGCATGGCCGGCCAGGATTGGCCTGGGCGCGCCGGTCGATCCGGAAGTGAACATCACATAGGCGGCGTCGGCGGGACCCGGGCGCCGGCTGGCGTCGAGCACGGCGCCCTCGATCCCGAATACACCCGCTGTGTTCCAGGGCACGATGCGCTCCGCCGGCGGGCTGACGGCCGCGACCAGCCGGTCGCGCAACGCGGGGGCGACGATCCAGGCCTTGGGCTCGACGCGTGCCGTGAGCAGCGCCAGCCGGCGCGCCGGCGCTTCGATGTCGAGCGGGACGAACACCGCGCCGGCCTTCCACGCGGCAAGCAGCGTCGCGACATGCCCGATGCCAGCAGGCTGGAACGAGGCGACACGGTCGCCGCGCCGGACGCCCATCGCAACCAGCGCGCGCGCCAGCGCTTCGGCTCGCGCGTCGAGCGTGCGATAGCTCAGCGCCTCGCCGTTATCCTCGATCGCCATCGCATCGGGGCGCGCGGCGACCTGCGCCTCGAACCGGTCGAGCACCGTGCCTTCGATTTCGCTACTCGCCACGAGGGCGGGGCGCGCGCCGAGCGCGATCTCCCCTAGCGGCGTGTCGGGATCGGCGAGCACAGCCCCGGCGAGCCGGCGCCACTGGGCCTCGATCGCGCGCAGATCGGCCTCGGCTATCGCCCGGGCGTTGTAGGTGAACTTGATCGCGAGCGTCTCGCCCGGCTCGGCGACGATGCTGAACGGGAAGTGCATCTGCTCGATCGCCTGCACATCGACGATCGCCAGCTCCGCGTCGCCGAGGCTGGCGAAGGGGTAGTTTTCGAACACGAGCACGTGATCGAACAGCGTGCGGCGCTTGCCGGCCAGCCGCTGCATCTCGGCGAGCGGGAAGTGGTGGAACGGCGTGGCCTCGCCGGCATCGTGCTGGATCGCGCGGGCTAGCGCGGCAAAACCCTGATCGCTCGCCACGGACACGCGCACCGGCACCGGTTGGAGGAACAGCCCAACCATCGCCTCGATTCCGTCCAGCTCGGCCGGACGGCCCGAGGCAATCGCGCCGAACATCACGTCCGCGTCGCCACTGAACCCGGCGAGCAAGACAGACCATTGCGCCTGCACCAGCGTGCTGAGCGTCACGCCCAGCCGCGTGCCAAGTTCAGCCAGGGCCTGCGTCGTCGCCGCGTCGAATGCGAAGCTCAGCTCGCGCATCGCATAGGCGCCCTCCGCCACCGCGCGCAGCCCCGGCAAGGCGACGGGCTCGGGTGCATCGTGCAGCCGCGCCGTCCAATAGCGCCGCGCGGCGGCGGAATCCTGCGCGGCGAGCCATTCGAGGTGACGGGCGAAGGGCGGTGCGGGCGGCAGCTGTGCGCCGCGATAGAGCGCCAGCAGTTCGGCGAAGACGATACCCAGCGACCAGCCGTCGGCGACGATGTGATGCAGTGTCAGGACCACCCGCGTCTCGGTCTCACCCAACTGCAGCAGCAACAGCCGCAGCAGCGGATCGCGCGCCAGGTCGAAGCCCAGCGCACGTTCCTCCGCCGCACGCCGCTCGACCGCCTCGGCCTGGTCGCCGGCGGCGAGCTTGCGTAGATCTGCGATCGTGACCGGGCCCGTCCGCTCGGCCAGCACGAGCTGGTGCGGCGCTTCGCCCGGCGGCGCGATGATCGCGGCGCGCAGTGCCTGGTGCCGTGCGAGCACAGCCTGCCAGGCCGCGGCGAACCGCTCCTGATCGAGCCTGCCGCGCAGCGTGAAGGCGAATTGCTGCAGATAGGATTGGCGATCACCGCTCAGCGCATGGAACGCCATGCCTTGCTGCAGCGGCGACAGCGCAAGCACGGCCTCCACTCGGGCCGCATCGACTTCCGCGACAGTGCGCACCGCGCGATCGTGCGACGGCGCGGGCGGGCCGATGAGCGCAGCGCGCAGCGCGTCGGCCAGCCGCTGCACCGTCGCACGCGCATGGATGCGTTCGCCATAGCCGATGCTCAGCGCCAGCTTCCCGCCGACGACCGCGGCCTCGACGTCGATCAGCTCGGGACGGCGCAGCGTCGAGCCCAGGATCGCCCCGACCGGCTCGTCGGCGAGGCGGAAGCCGCCGCCAAGCTCGGCGTCGAACTGGCCCATGTAGTTGAACCCGATCTCGGGGGGCTCGGCAAAGCTGAGGCCGGGGCACAGCTCGGGCGGTGTCATATAGCGCAGCAGGCCATAGCCCACACCCTTGCGCGGGATCGCCGCCAGCGCTGCGCCGGCGCGCGCCGATGCGGCATCCAGCCCCGCCGCTTCGCCGACGTCGATCGTTGCCGGGAACAGGGAAGTGAACCAGCCGATCGTCCGGCTGATGTCCAGTCCCGGCGCCAGCTCCTCACGACCATGGCCTTCAAGGCGTACGCGGATGCGCGGCATCCCGAAGGCGTCGCGGAAGGCCAGTCCAAGCGCGCCGAGCAGCAGCGCCCCCATGCCGCCCTCGGTAGCCCCGGCGCGCCGCAGCAGCGCCGAACTCGCGTCGGTGTCGAGCTCAAGCGCGATGCTGCGCGCATCGGCCACGGCGTTGATTTCGTCGTCGAAGTCGCGTGGCAGCGCCGGTGCCTCGGCGGCTTCGACTCCTTGCCAGTAGGGTATTTCGGCGAGCAGCGCCGGATCGCGTGCGGCCTGGGCCAGCGCCGCCGGCCAGGCTAGCCACGACCCTGCGGCTGCCAGCGTCGCCGCCTCACCGGCGCGTTCGGTTGCATAGGCGACGAACAGATCCTCAAGCAGGATGCGCCACGAAACGCCGTCGATCACAAGATGATGGCAAAGCAGCAGCAGGCGCTCGCCGTCGGGCAGGCGGTAATGCACCACGCGTAGCAGCGGTGGCCGCGCCACGTCGAAACCCGTCTGAAGCGCACCGGCGTGCGCCGTGAGTGCCGCTGCGCTGTCGAGCTCGACGGTCTCCACCGGCACCGTCATCGTCACTGCGATTCGCTGCACGCCGCGCGCCAGGTCGAGCGACAGCCGCAGCCCGTCGTGTCGTTCGATCACCGCCGCCACGGCGAGGCCGAGCGCATCCGTATCGATCGCCTCCGCCGCCAGCAGCACCGCGTTGTTGAACTGCCCGGGCGCGGTGCCATGCGTCTGGACAAACCAGCGCTGGATCGGCGTGAGTGGCGCATCGTCGGATCTTGAGAGCGAGGCAGCCGCCTCGGCGCCACCCGCCACTGCCGCCAGTGCTTCGACCGTGCGCGCCGTGAGGATTTGCGCGAGGCTGACCCTGATCCCGCTGCGATGCAGCCGGCTGACAATCTGCAGCGCCTTGATCGAGTCGCCGCCGAGCGCGAAATAGTCCTGGTCCACGCCGGGCGCGCCGCAGCCCAGTACATCGCCCCATATGCGGGCGATCGTCGCTTCGACCGCCGTGCGCGGTGCCTTGGTGACGGCACTCGCGGGCAGTGCCGATCCGTCGGTGACGGCCAGTGCGGCGCGATCGATCTTGCCGTTGGCGGTGAGCGGCAGCGCGTCGAGACGGACGAAGCGCGATGGGATCGCATGCGTCGGCAGGTTGCGCGCGAGGTGCGCCTGCAGCGCCTCGGCCGTCAAAGCCACTTCGCCCACAACATAGGCGGTGAGCGCGTCGTCGTCGACCGTCACGACGGCCTTTTCGACCGCCGGATGGTCGAGCAGCCAATGCTGGATTGCCGCCAGCTCGACGCGATGGCCGCGCACCTGCACCTGATGATCGTTGCGTCCCAAATAGGTCAGAACGCCGTCGGCGCCTAGCCGGCCGATATCGCCGCTGCGGTAGTAGCGCCGGCCCTCGCGCGTTACGAAACGCTCGGCGGTCAGCTCGGGCCGGTTGAGATAGCCCGCGCAGACGCCGCTGCCGCCTATCCACATCTCGCCCGGCACGCCCAGCGGCACGTCGGCGCCGGCCGCGTCGAGCAGCAGCACCTGCGTCTCCGGTATAGGCCGACCAATCGCGCTGCGTCCGCTCGCCAGGTCGGCCTCGCTCAGACGGTGCCAGGTCACATGCACCGTGGTCTCGGTGATGCCGTACATGTTGACCAGCGCGATTTCGGCAAGCGGGTAAAGCGTAGCCCAGGTGCGCAGATAGGCGGGTTCCAGCCGGTCACCGCCGAAGATCACGGTGTGGAGATGCGTCGCCAGATCGTGCGTCGCGGCGGCGCGTTCGGCGTCGACAAGCCCGTAGAAGGCGGCCGGTGTCTGGTTGAGCACCGTGACGCGGTGCGCGCGCACCAACGCAAGCAGCGCCGCGGGATCGCGCGCGGTCGCGGCGCTCGCGATCACCACCGATCCGCCGTTCGTCAGCGCGCACCATATTTCCCAGATCGAGAAGTCGAACGTGAAGCTATGCGCGCAGACGAAGACGTCGCACGCTCCGAATGCGAAGGGCATGCGGTCGTTGGTGAGCAGCCGCACCGCGTTGCGGTGGCTGACCAGGCACCCTTTGGGCAGGCCGGTCGAGCCCGACGTATAGATGACGTAGGCGGTGTCGTCGGGTGTGCGCGTGACAACAGGTCGTGCCGCTCCACGCGCGCCCACATCGAGCGCAAGTTCGCGCGCTGTCTCGGGCAGCAGCGCTGCGGTGCTGGCGTCGACGATCACCGCAGCGCAGCGGCTGTCGCCGAGGATATGCGCAAGCAGTGCCGGCGGATGTGCACCATCGAGCGGCACGAACACGCAGCCTGCCTTGAGGATCGCCAGCTCAGCCACGACGCAGTGTTCGGAGCGCGGCAGCAACATGCCCACGCACGCCCCCGCCGGCGCACGCGCGGCAATCGCTGCGGCCAGCGTATCGGAGGCGGCGGAGAGTTCGGCATAGTTGAGCGCGGTGTCGCCCGACACCACGGCGACGCGCCCGGCATGCGCCGCAGCGGCGGTATCGAACAGGTCAACCAGCGTCGCTTCGCGCGGATAGTCTGCAGCGGTGTCGTTGAGCGCGGCGATCACGGCCGCCTGACCTGGCGTTACCAGATCAATCCCGCCAATCGGGCCGTCGGGATGGTCGGCGATGGCCACCAGCATCTGGCCGAACGCCGCCGCCCAATGCTCGATGGTGCCGCGGTCGAATAGCTGCGTGGCAAAGCCGAAGCGCAAGGTCAGCGCACCGTCGATCTCGGTAATGTCGAGCGCCAGATCGAACATGGCCGCCCGCATCGCGATCTCACGGCTGGTGAAATCGAGGTCGGCGATGCGGAACGCGCGCGCTGTGGCGTTCTCGTAGGACAGCATCGTGTCGAATACGGCGTTGCGCCCCGGCGCAGGCGGCCCAGCGAGCGCCGCGGCAGCCTCGAACGGGAAATCGCCATGGTCATAGGCAGCGAGCGCCACCTGCGCGACCGCGTCGAGATGCGCCGCGAACGACAGTTCGGCGCTCGGCCGCGTGCGGAACGCGACGGTGTTGACGAACATGCCCACCGCCCGTGCGACGGCTGCGTGTTCGCGCCCCGAGCTGGCGCCCGCGATCACGATATCGTCCTGGCCGCTCAGTCGATGGAGGAAGCCGCTCCATGCCGCGAGCAGCACCATGTAGAGCGAGGCGCCGCCCCGTGCACGGCCAAGCGCCTTGAGCCGGTCGACCAGCGCCCTGGGTGCATCGACGATCACGGCGTCGCCGCGGAAATCCCGCTCCAACGGACGTGGACGATCACTGGCCAGATCGAGCTGGGGCAGATCGGCGAGCTGTCCGCGCCAGAAGGCGACGTTGGCTTCGCCGCGCGCGCCTTCACCGCCGGCTGCCGCGGCGAGACGCGCCGTGGCGAGGTCATAGTCGACGGTTGGCAAGGTCTCGCCGGCGTAGAACGCCATCAGCTCGGCCGCGATGATGTCGAACGACAGCCCGTCCACCGCAATATGGTGGGTGTCGGCGAGCAACAGATGCCGCTCGGGCGCCAGCCGGCCGAGCGCGACGCGGATCAGTGGCGCTTGCGACAAGTCGAACGGACGGATGAAGTCCGTGATGAACGCATCTTCCTCACCGGCAGCAACATCCCTGCGCATGATGGCGAAGCGAGGCTCGGCGATGCGCTTGGCCAGCGGCTCGCCGTCAATCGTAACGAAGGCGGTGCGCAGTGCCGGGTGGCGACGGATCGCCATGCGGAACGCATCCTCGAGCCGGTCGGCGTCGAGCGGCCCGTCGATCACGAAGGCCTGGGGCAAGTGGTAGGGCGCTTCGCCGCCCGCGCGCTGCGCGAGGGCGTAGAGCCGCCGTTCGGGCGAACTCAGCGCACTGAACTGCGGAGCGGGATAGGTGTCGATCGACCAGTCGAAGCCGTTGGCGCGGATCTCGGTGATCGCGCCGGTGATAGCCTCGAACACCGCGTCGACATCGGCCTGGCTGTGCGCGGTGGAGAAGAAATTTATCCGCCGTTCCCACGTATAGACGCCGCGGACCAGCATCGAGAGATAGAGCAGTTCGAGCTCGATCGGCTCGCGGTCCTGCACGCTGATCGGCACGATCCGCCACTGCGACGAGAAGTGCTTTGCGCGCAGCGGCACGCGCTCGCGCTCGAACCAGTGATTCAGCCGATCGCAGAACGCATCGGTGCGCGCGGTCACCAGATCCTGCAGCGCCGCGCCTTCGGCCTTCATAAACGTGAGCGCGGCATGCGCCGCGGTCATCGTCGCCGGGTTGCGGCAGAAGGTTCCGCCGAAATAGATCATCGCCGATTGCGGACCCGACCGGTCGCCATAGTCCCAGTCGCCGCCATCGATATAGTCGAGGAAGCGCGCCTTGCCGGCGATCACACCGATCGGCATGCCACCGCCGACGATCTTGCCGTAGAGCGCCATGTCGGCATCGATACCAAACCAGGCCTGCGCTCCGCCCGGTCCGGCGCGGAAGCCGTTGATCATCTCGTCGAAGATCAGCGCCGTGCCCGAAGCGCGCGTGAGGCGCCGCAGTTCCTTGAGGAAGCCCTGGGGCTGAAGGTCGGGATCGCGGCTCTGCACCGGCTCGACCAGCACCCCGGCCAGGCTGTCGCCGTGCGCGCGGATATAGGCTAGCGACGCGGCCGAGTCATAGGGCAGGACCACCAGGTCTTCGATCATCCCCTCGGGCGTGCCGAGCCCGATGGGAACGCGCTCGCCGTCGATTTCAGTGGCGAGAACTCCATCGAAGATGCCGTGATAGCTGTTCTTGAACAGCACGACGGTCTTGCGTCCCGTCGCGGCGCGGGCGAGGCGCAGCGCGACCATGACCACTTCGGAGCCGGTGTTGCTGAAGGCCACGCGCTCGGTGCCGGTCAGTTCGGCGATCAGTTGCGCCGCCTCGGCCGCGCGCGGCGACTGTGTGCCGAGTTCGATGCCGCGGTCCATCTGCGCCTTGAGCGCGTCATGGATGAAGGCGGGCTTGTGGCCGAAGAAATGCACGCCCATGCCCATCGCGATATCGATATAGCGATTGCCGTCGACATCGGTGACGTACGGCCCGTCCGAACCCGCCGAGACGATCGGATATTTGGCTTCCTTGAGCTGGCCCCAGAAGGACAAGGTGTGCTTCCAGTCGGCGAGTACCACGCGGCTATCGCGCGTGCGCACCTTCGAACCGCCGGTGCGCGCGACATGCACGG
Organism: Lysobacterales bacterium; assembly: GCA_013298265.1. Taxonomy (GTDB): domain Bacteria; phylum Pseudomonadota; class Gammaproteobacteria; order Xanthomonadales; family Rhodanobacteraceae; genus Tahibacter. The sequence goes on from JAAFHE010000036.1 coordinate 12,179, forward strand.
CGACCAGCCGGTCGACATAGGCCTGCTGCTCGGTACTGAGCTTGACTCCGGCGAGGTTGATGCCGCGGATTTGCGTCATCGGCACGGCGACCGGCGCCTTGGGTTGCTCCGCCTTCGGCAAGGGGGCCTCCGCCGCACGCGCCGCGGGGACGGGGAGCGTGGCCGGCGCCTGGCCCATCGTGGCGAGCTGCATCCGGCTGAGCTCGCTCAGGCTGGCAAGATTCTGCGCGGCGAGCGCGGCCATCGCCTGGAGCTGTTGCTGGAACAGACCACCATCGCTTGCGATCACTGCGTTGGGGGCGGGAGGCGCCGCGGGCAGGGCGATCGGCACGCGGGTCGATACGGCGGGAAGCGGTGTCGGCACACCGGGGTGGTACTTGGCGTGCGCCTGGAGATAGATCTCGATATCAGCGAGGGTGCCCAGCTCCTTGAATAGCTGGCTCATCTTGAGCTCGACGCCGTAATCGCGCTCGACGGCTTGGCCGAGCTTGAGAAGCATCAGCGAATCCAGCCCCATGTCGGTCAGGTGCTGCGCGGGGCTGATCTCGGCCGGCTCGAGCCGGGTGATCGACGCCAGCGTTTTGGTCAGATGGTCGACGATTCCGGCAGTGCTCATGGCGATTTTCTCGGCCGGCGCGGCGCCGGCG
>JAAFHE010000359.1 GCA_013298265.1 Lysobacterales bacterium
CCCCGTTTCAAACAGCAGCACGGCGCGGTTGGACCATAGCTGCGCGTCCTTCGCGTCGCGCGTCAGCGCGGCGCTGTAGTCGTCGATGGCCGCTTGCGCGTTGCCGAGCTGCTCCTGCGACTGGGCGCGCCCGATGCGCGCAAGACTGGCATGCGGCTCAATGTCGAGCGCATGCGTATACGCCTCGACCGCGGCCGCGAAATTGCCGGCGCGCCGCAGCGCCTGGCCCAGGTTGGTCCACACCTCGAAATACGGCGCGCTGAGCCGGATGGCCTGCTGGAAGTCCGCAACCGCCTCGTCCAGCCGGCCTACCTTGAGGAATACGCCGCCGCGCTCGTTGTAGTACTCCGAATAGCGCGGGTCGATTTCCATCGCCGCGGTGTAGTAGGCAATGGCCTCGTCGTAGGAGCGCGTGCCCGCATACACCTGCGCAATGTTGTAGAGCAGCACCGAACGGTGCAGGCGGTACTGGCTTTCGTTGAGATGCTTGTCCAGGCGGTCGAAGCCATCGCGGCACAGCGCGATCGCGTCCTCGAGACGGCCCTGCTGGAAACGTATGAAAGCGACGCCGTTGAGATTGAACACGGCGAGGTAATGTCGCTCCGCTTCGCCCAGTGTGGTCTGGTCGAGGATGTCCATGGAGCGTTGCAGGTATTCCTCGGCCAGCGCGAAATCGCGCTTCGGCAGGAAGCGGCAATGCAGCATGGCCATGGTGTAGTAGATGCTGACCAGGTCGTTGGGGTCGGTCACCTTGTTCAGCGCCTCGTCGCGCACCACCTGCAGCGCGTCCTCGTGCCGTCCCATGGCCGCGTGGGCGTTGAACAGGCCGGAAACGATATGCCAACGGCTGAAGCGGCGCTCGCCGTGGTCGATCTCGTCCAGGTCAGCCAGCACCGGCTGGCCGAAGTACAGCGCATCCTCGTACAGGCCGAAATGGTTGTAGACGGCCAGCGCCGCGGCACGCCAGCGCTGCGCGCGCACATGCTCGCCGAGGACCACATAGGCGTCGATCAGGCGCGGTATCAGATTGTCCTGGCCCAGCGACGTGGCGAGGCGATCTTCCCAGCCCCGCGTGGCGGCACGCAGTGCATCCAGGTCGACTGGCGCCGCACCGGCAACCAGCTGTGCCGATATCTGCGCAAAACGGTAATTGGAAAACCCTATACACGCTTCCTGTAGATTGTCCGGTTCCACCGCAAGCACGATATCCAGCGGCAGCCTGTCCAGGCGGCGGCGCACCAAGTCGTGGAAGAAGCGCCGCATCAGCGCGCTGGTTTCGTCAAAGCCATGCAGCACCAGCACTGTGCGCCGCGCGCTGCGCGGCAGCCATTCGTCCAGCAACTCGATCAGACCATGCAGCAGGCGATAGGCGCGGTCGACCGGATAGCTGCGCACACGCTCTTTCACCGGCGAGGAATCGGTCAGGCTCGCATCGGCCAACGGAAAGCGGCTGCGCAGTGAGGGCAGGGCCAGGGCCAGCTCGTAGCGATGCTTCTCCAGCAGATCGGGCTGCGCCGCGTCGATCTGCGGCACCAGTTCGGCGAGATAGTCAGTCAGACCCGCCCAGGGCCCGCCGCAACGCAAGCGGCAGTCCAGGTGATGAACGGCGGCATCGGCCGGTGCCGCGCGCGCAACCAGGTCACGCAGCCATTGCTCTCGCGCAGCGCCGGCAGCGGCATCGGCGATAAGCAGGGACCCCGCGCCAGCAGCGGGCAGGGAGAGCTCGGTTGCAGCAGCAGGATCATGCATCGATTTTTCCTTTACGCGGCCAGAGTTGACGCGCCCACATAGCCAATCCGGCGATCAGCAGGGTGCTGAACAGCAGGCCAGCCAGCCAGGTCGTGACGGGAACGGGCTGGGCGGAGGCAGGCGCGGTGATCGATTCCCAGAGCAGGAACAGGTAACTCACGAAAAGCGGTAGCTGCACGAACAGCAGCAGGCTGAAAGCGATACCGCGGCCGCCCAGCCAGATCGCGGCATAGGCCGGGATCATGCGGCGCTCGTGTGCCGGCAGCCCGGACTGGTCGATCGCCTCGACCCGGCCGCGCAGGCGCGCCCAGCGGTTGCGCAGCCAGTCCTCGGTATCCTGCAGCAGGCGCTTGCAGCCGAAAAGGTTGGAAAGCGCATAGTAGAAATCAGTACGTATGAAAAAATAGCACTGCCAGACGATGCGCAGCAGATTGACGAACAGCAATGCCGACAACAGGCTGACCGTGTACGGCGCGAAACCCCAGCCCTGCTGCCTGTCTGCCGCAAGCACGAGCACCAGCAAGGCGATCGAGACAAGATCGATCAGCGGCCCGGCAAGAATCGGCAGGTAGCGCCGCCGCCGCGGCAACGCCCATATGCCGCTCATGTCCGTATACCAGACCACGAACCATAGCTGGTTGCCGATACTGAAGCGGCAGGACACGCCGGCCGCGCGCGCCGCAGTCAGATGGGCCATCTCGTGCACAAACGTGGACGCCATACCCAGCAGCATCAGGCCGAGTAGCTGTATTGCAGTGTCGCGCGGAAAATACAGCGCGCGCCAGCCGGGCAGCAGGACCGGGTCGCGCCACAGCGTGACGACGGCGGCGAGGACAATGGCCGCCATGACGGCGAGGGTGTAGCGGTTCCACAGAACACGGCCCATGGCCGGCGTGATCCAGTCGAAATGACCGCGCGGCAGCGGCGATTCCGGCAGCGGCGTCGCCGCCGTGGAAAGGATGCCATGGCTACTGAGCACCTGGATCAGGTCGTCCAGATCCGGCGCCTCGCCATCGCGCCGCAGATAGTCCTGGTGCACCTGCGCGGGGCTGCTGCCAGCCTTGAACGCCTCGAGAATGGCGACGACATCGGCCGGAACCGACAGGAATTTTCCGCTCCGCGCGGAACCAATGATGAAATTTTCTCCATCCGGCTGGACGGAATACGGCAACACCTGCAGCGGGATGTCCTGCATGGCAGACCTGATGGGAGCGTGCAGATGGAAGAGGACGGGGGAGCCCCGTCCTCCCTATGACTCCAGCTAGGCTTAGTCTTGTGGGCCTTCGATGATGTCGCAAAGCCAGTCGGGGAAGCAGACGCGGCACTCGTACATTGCAGCAGTCGTCTTAACGGTTTCCACCTCACGAATCTGGAACTTCTTCATGTGATTTCCCCATTGAGTTAATGCTGTTTGTATAAACAGCAACTAAATAGTACGCACACTTTTTACATTTCATCAATCCCATTGCCGACATACGCCATCGACCAGCCTCCCCCGAACCACCGGAACACCATGAGCCGGCATCAAGGTCGCCGCAGGAAATCGCTACAGCTCCATGAAAAGCAATTGGAAATTAACTTCCATTCATTTTTTTGTGGAACAAACGGTCGCCACGAAAGCAGCGGCAGCACCGTGCCGGACACGACCGTGCGGGGCTCGATTGTGCGGGGCTCGATTGTGCGGGGAGCCGCCGCCCACACCGCCCACGTGGCGAATCAGGATCGCCATAGCGCCAAACCGCACGGACCAATCGCCGTGGCTGCTTGCGCACGGAAGACTCGTCCGCGAGGCTGAGCGGGCACTCGAGATCAGGCACCCCTGCCATGCGTAGGGCCGGACACGCTTTCGCGCAGGCGATAAGCAGCGCCAAGTCCAGGTCGAGCGTGCCGAAAGGCACACACAAGGCTGCCTGGCTGCCCCCGGCCCCGGTTCTCGCGTCGATTCTGTTGCGCCCCGCCGCTACCTGGTCCGCGGAACTCATCCAGCATGTGCGCGAGATCGCGGCTGTGAGAGATGCGGGTATCCAGGACGGGGCCCCGCGCGCGGAGCCCCGTCATTCCCGAGATCAGTTAGCGACTTGATCTCGGCGTCGCAAGCGATAGGCGCCTAGCCCCAGCAACATCATCATCATCGTGAACAGTACCCAAGGCGTCGTTGCCGGGACCGGAACCGGCGGCGTGTTACCGACCGGGACCAGGATCACGGTATTGGAGTTGTTGACCATGACCGGATCGGTCAGATCAGAACGGATCGATGCCACGTTGCGATAGTCGCCGACCGGGTTGATCAACGCCTGCATCTGCAATGAAGCGGACTGCCCGGACGCAAGCGTTCCCACTGTCCAAGTCGGCGCCGCATAGCTGCCTTGGCTGGCCGATGCGCTGAGGAAGGTATAGCCCGACGGCAAGGCATCCGTAACCACAACCCCGGTCGCCGTGTCGGGTCCGTAGTTGCGTATGGCCAGGGTGAAGGTAACGGTCGAGCCTACAACCGGTGTGAGATTGTCGACCGACTTGACGATTCCAAGATCAGCACTGGCCAGCGGATGAGTCGTCGAACATGGTGTGCAGACCGCCGCACTGTCGCCGCCGTTGCCGGTGATGGCAACAGCATTGCCCACACTGGCCGACGCCGTGGCGGCGACCTGCGCGAGGTAGCTGAGCGTATAGGTTCCAACCGGGGTACCAATCGGCAAAGTGCAAATCAGCGGATTCGTTGCATTGCAGCTAAATGCACCATTCGTCACTGATTGCAGCGTGAGTCCCACCCCAAGCGTGTCGGTCAGTTCAAGCGCTTGCGTCAACGGTGCACCACTGACCTGGGCTTGCACGGTGTAGGTAATTGTGTCCCCGACAGTGACGCGTGTTCCGTTCGCCGGCGTCGACGACTTGGCAACACTGACCCTCACCGATTGAACAGGTGTAACCACTGAGCTGCTGCAGCGCGGCGCGGCCGGACAGCCCGCATCTCCGCCGCCGCCGACCGTCGCCGTATTGGTCACACTCGGTACCGCAGCAACGGTCGGCGTTACCGGAATCACAAAGCTCGTGCTGGCGCTGACCGCCAGACCACTGGCGATGGTGCAGGTCACGGTCTGGCCCGCGGCCGTGCATCCCACGGGCAGCGTGCCGATCGTCAGGCCTGCCGGGATCGGGTCGGTGATCGTGGCGACGGCC
>JAAFHE010000361.1 GCA_013298265.1 Lysobacterales bacterium
CGTGCGCCGCCGCGGCAAGGTGTTCGTGATCTGCAAGAGCAACCCGCGCTTCAAGGCGCGCCAGCGCTGAGATCACGGCAAACGCCGTAGGTGCAAAAGGGCCGCTTGCGGCCCTTTTGCTTTTCAAGGATCCGACAGCCGCTTGCGGCCCTTTTGTTTTTCCGGAGATTGAAGCCGCTTGCGGCTTTTTGCATTTTTAAACGTGTCGCGCTGCCCATCCCTCCTTGCTCAACGCCATTGCAACGCGTAGCGATGTCTGGTGCGCCATTCCCAAGGAAACGCCGGGCTTATTGCGCGTCGAGCCATGCGCGCGGCGACCGCCCCACCTTCTGCGTGAATACGCGAGAGAGTGCGTTTGCGTTGGCATACCCAAGACTCAGGGCGATGGCTTTGACCGAACGGCCTTCCCGAAGCTGCGACTGAGCGATCGCCAGCCGCCAGTGGGTCAGGTAGTCCGCGGGTGTTTGCCCTACCACCGTACGGAAGCGGGCAGCGAACGCGCTGCGAGACATGCCCGCTTGCTGCGCCATGCGCTCCAGACCCCAGGACTGTCCCGGCTGTTCGTGCACCGCAGCCAGTGTGCGCGCCAGCCGTGGATCGGCGAGGCCTGTGAGCAGCCCTGACGGCAATTCCGCGTGATCCGGATGATCGACAAGCCAACGGAACAGTAGCAGCAGCACCACCTCGAACAGTCGGTCCGCCAGGAGTCGGTGACCACATCGCACCTGCTCCGTTTCAGCAAACAGCAGGGTCAGTGACTGCTCGAGCCCCGACACGGCGCGCAGGGGAAGTATCACCAACGACGGCAGCGCGCGCACCACCGGGTGGGATGCGCCACCATCGAAATCCAGCGAGGCGCAGACGAAGTCACACCCCTCTGCCGGCGCATTGTGAAAGTCGTGCACCAGCGGCCGCGGATAGAACAGCAGGCTAGGCTCGTTCACTTTCACGCGCCGCGGCGCACCGCTGCGCGAGCGGTGCGTCACTACCAGCTCGCCGCGTCGCAGCACGTGCAGAAAGCCGCGCCCAGGCACGGCGTCGAAGTGTGTCACGCCGCATAAGGCGCCCTGATGGAAAAGATGAGCGCGGACGCGAAACCGCTCAAACAAGCTGGACAAGCGATCCATGGGGGAAGCCATAGCCTTGGACGGCAAGGTAGGAATACTGGACGATTACGACCCAATAGTACGGCAGTGAACGACATAGTGGCGGCGTGCTCCTTCGCACACCACCGCTCAAGGAAACTGCCATGAACCGCGTCGCTCTCGTGAATCCTGCCGCCACTACCGGCGAAAACAGGCTGCTGCTCGACCAGATCCATTCGGCGTTCGGGACTACCCCGAACATGTTCCGCGCCGTCGCGAACTCGCCCGCGGCGCTGCGGAGCCTGTGGGGCTCGTTCGGAGCGCTCGGCAGCGGCGTGCTGCCCGCGAAGCTGGGCGAGCAGATCGCCGTGGCGGTGGCAGACCGCAATGCCTGCGACTACTGCCTGGCCGCCCATACCGCTCTCGGGCGCAAGGCCGGCGCGAGCGCCGAGGAAATGACCGCCGCGCAGAGTGGCGAATCCGCAGACGCCCCGACCGCTGCCGCTTTGCGCTTCGCGGTGAAGCTGGTCGACGAGCGTGGGCAAGTCAGCGACACCGACGTGCAGGCCCTGCGCGCGGCGGGCTTCCAGGACGAGCAGATCGTCGAGATCCTCGCGCACGTGGCCCTGAACCTGTTCACCAACTACGTCAACATCGCCTTCGCCGTGCCGGTGGACTTCCCGGCCGTCAAACTGCGCCGCGCCTGACAGCCTGCACTCCCTGCCCCCTGGGCGACACGCCCAGGGTGTTTCCTGTCGAAGGGATTTGTCATACAGACCGGACGAGCTATCGCTCTGTCATTGAGACATTGAACGTATTCAGAGCACCGTTACTGCCGCCTAACGCGTGAGGAACAGCCCCAGTTCCAGCGGATCGGTATAACCCGGAAATACGTCCGGCAGCGCCGTTTCGCCGCAGCGCTTGCGCAACAGCTCACGCAGCACCGCGCGATAGTCGGTGGTGATCGCCAGATCACCGTCGACCAGATCCGCCGTCGCCAGACCGGGCCAATCCGCGTAGACCTTGCGCCCGACGACACCACCGCCCAGCACGAACATGCAGTTGGCCGCACCGTGATCGGTGCCGCCGGACGCATTCGGTTCGGCGCGACGGCCGAATTCGCTCATGCTGACGAGACTGACGCCGGCCATCGCCGCGCCGAGGTCCGTACGGAAGGCAGCGATGCCCCGGCCGAATTCGTCGAGCAGCGGCGCCAGCCGGTTCAACTCGTCGTCGTGGTGGTCCCAACCGCCGATATCGACGGTGGCGACTTCCAGCCCTACTCCCGCCTTGATCAGTTGCGCGATCTGCAGCAGCGCGCGCCCGAACGGAGTGGCCGGATAGGCCGCACCGTGCGCAGGCTCATACTGGCCCGGATCGGCAGTCTGCAGTTCTGCCATCGCGCTGAACGCAGAACGGGCTACGGCGTCGAGCCCGCTGGTTTCCGGATGCAGCAGATTGAGCGTCGCGGCCAGTTCGCCCGACCGCGGCGACGCGGAAACCAGGGCAAAGTCGTCGAACGTGCTGATGCCGAGCACCGGCGCGCTGCCGCTCAAGGATCGCGGTACGGCCGTGCCGACGCCCACGCCCTGAAAGTCCGAGGCAGGACCACGCGACACCAGGTGCCGGTTGAGCCATCCGCTCGGCGCGCCGGAACCGTCGAATACGGCGCGCTCGATGAGGTCCTGGCAGGAGAAATGCGAACGGCTGCGGGTAGGGCCGCCGACGGCATGAACCAGAGCCAGTTCGCCGGCCTCATACATCGGCCGCAGCGGATCCAGCGACGGGTGCAGGCCGAAGCGGCTTTCGCCGGGCAACGCGATAACGTCGGTTTCAGCAATTGCGACCGTGCGGCGGCGGTCGTAGTAGTCACCGTCGCCATAAGGCACGACCACGTTCAGACCGTCCATGCCGCCACGCTGGAAAATCACCACAAGCACGTCGCGCGGCGATGGCACGGTCTGCGCAAACACCAGACGCGAGGATAACAGCGGCAGGCTGCCGGCGAGACCGGCAATCTTGAGGAAGTTGCGGCGGGAATCGTCGATGCGCATGGGCCAGCCCTCAGCGGTATTGATGGTAGGGCGACGCGAGCAGCAGCGCGCCGAGTTCGCGTGTGGTGCTGTCGAGCCGGACCGGCGGCAGGACCGCTGCGGGGTCGCCACCGGCCGCCGCGTACTCAACCAGCAGCGTGCGCGCATAGGCGGTGAGCGGGCGATGCAGCAGTCGCTCGGCGAGGCGGTCGACGAGACCGGCCGGCGTATTCGCTGCGCCGCGCAAATTCGCCGCATCGACGTACAGCGCCGCGCCGGCGCGGCGTTGGAACAGGGCCAGCGCGAAATTCCAGCGCAGCAGCAGCGCGGCGGTGTTGAGCCAGTACCCCTGGACGTCGGGATACCCGTTGGGCGCTGGCCAGTTCAGCGGCGTCTGCCCCTGCGCAGTCAATGCCGCCGTCACGATGCGCAGTCCCTGCGCGCCGCCGATAGTCGCGGCGCAGGTGCGCAGGCAGGCGGTGATGTATTCAGCCGGACGCCTGAGCTTGCGGTCGGCGGCGGCGAGGAACGGCTCGGAGTTCAGCACAGCTTCCAGGGTGGCGCGGATATCGCCGTGGGTTTGGCTGAAGACCGCGGCAATCGCATCGACCTGCGCCGCAGCCGGTGCGTCCTCGACGAAGCGGCGCAGCAGCTTGTAGGCGATGAAGCGCGCAGTGGACGGGTGCGCGGCAAGGATGTCGAGCACGGCCACGCCGTCTTCCTCGCCACGGTTGGCCGGCAGCGCCAGGCCAAGCACGGTCTTTGCGCCGTAGTCGTGGCGGTTCGCGAAAAAATGGTATTCGTGGTTTCGTATACCCCAGCCGGTGAAGCAGCGCGCGACTTCCTTGACGTCGCCTTCGGTGTAGCCGCCGTCGACGCCCAGCGTGTGCAGCTCCATGAGCTCACGCGCGTAGTTCTCGTTCGGGCCGTCGACGACGTTGCTGGCGTTGTCGAGGTAGGCCAGCATGGCCGGACTGCGCGCGCTGGCCTGGAGCAGTTCGCCGAAGCGGCCTAGCGCGAAACGCCGGATCACGTCACGGTCATCGCTGGTCTTGTAGTAGCGGCCGCGGCCGTCGCTGTGCGTGATGTTGAAGTGGTTGGACCAGAACTCGACCATGACCTCGAGTAGCTGGCGACGGCTGTAGCACTGCCGCAGCACCGTGGCATCGCGCAGTTGCTGCTGCGGCACGCGCTGGGCGGCCGGGTCGCCCGCCGCATAGGTCCGCATGATCTCGAGATTGCTCAGGGAGAGGGTCTGGAACGATTCCAGCTGGCGCTCAAGCGCGCTGTCGTCGATGTCTGCAGGATGAAGCTGTTCCTTGAGGAAGGCGTTGCGGCCGATCTCGCCTAGCCGCGCGAGCGCGTACCCGTCCATACCGAAACTCGTTCGCTTCAGCAGATGGACGGCCGCGTCGGGTGGCGGCAGGGATGCGGTGTGATCGGGCGCGGCCGTGAACAGCGCGGCCAAGAGCGAACGGCGAGCGAGCTGCGCCTGCATGGCGACTCTCCGGTATGAGGATTGAACGATGGACTTCCGGCGCAACCTGCGGCGAACGTCTCCCGGTCTGCGGGGCCGGCACTTCCCATCGTCACGCCAATGGCCGCCCCGCTCGCTCCCTCAACGCGGGCCTGCGGCATCGGTTGACGGCGTGAGCGGATGAACCAAGCGCAGGCTGCTTCATGGAAGTTCTCGCAACCTTCTGTTAAAACGCGGATTGCCGCATCTGGCCCCCGAAAGGCCTAGGAGAACGTCATGAGATTCCGCCTGTTTCCGTTGCTTGCCGCCCTGGCTTTGGCTACCGCCGCC
>JAAFHE010000360.1 GCA_013298265.1 Lysobacterales bacterium
CGACTGGCGCGAGATGAAGGCACACGTCGCCGCGGTGATGGCCGCGACCCCGCTGCCGTGCATGCTCTACAACAACCCCCCGGCCTACAAGACGGACTTCAGCGCGGCGCAGGTCGCCGAACTCGCCGCTGAGCACGGCAACCTGCAGGCGGTGAAGGAATCCAGCGGCGACTCGCGCCGTGTGACCGCGCTGGTCGCCTTGCTCGGCGCGCGCGTGCGCGTCGGCGTCGGCCTCGACGACATGGTCTGCGAAGGCGTCGCCGCCGGCGCGGAGTTCTGGGTCGCCGGCACCGTCAACGCGCTGCCCAGAGAGTCGGTCGTCCAGTTCGAACTGGCCAAGGCCGGGCGTTGGGACGAAGCCCAGGCGCTGTATCGCTGGCACCTGCCGCTGCTGCGACTGGATACGGTGGTCAAGTTCGTGCAGCTGATCAAGCTGATCCAGCAGGAAGCCGGCATGGGCAACGAACGCGTGCGCCCGCCGCGGCTGGAACTCGTCGGCGCCGAGCGCGACGAGGCGCTGGCGGTGATCCGCAAGGCGTTGAGCGAGCGGCCTGCGGTTTGATGGTTGAGTTGAACTTGCGTGCATGTTGTTTGCGTAGGCCGTTGTGCATTCCGCGCAGCGCTTGAAACTCCCTCTCCCCCAAGCGAGCTTGCGGGGCGAGCGGGGCGCCGCGCAGAACCGCCGGTTCTGGCGCCCCCGAACGCCCAACGGGCCGGACAGGGCTATTCGCGGCTTGGAGTTCGCTGCTTGACTGGCTTTTTTGTTGGAAAAATAGAGAAGAATAAATGTCCGCAAATGACTTGAAAGGCTTCTCACTGATTGGCGCTTCACGCGGCAGCATTGGCGGTGCTGTCTTCCACGGCGTGAACCCGGCTACCGGCGAATCGCTGCAGCCCATCTATCACAGCGCCGGTGCGCAGGAGATCGACGAGGCCGTGCAGTTGGCCGCCGCCGCGAGCGCCGATCTCGCGCGCCGCAGCGGCACCGAGCGCGCGGCCCTGCTGCGCGCGATCGCCGAGGAACTCGAGAACGCGCGCGCCGATTTCGAACGCCTCGTGCCGCTGGAAACCGCATTGCCAACCGCGCGTGCCGGCGGCGAACTCGGGCGCACGACAGGACAGCTACGCCTGTTCGCGGATCTCGTCGAGGAAGGCAGCTGGATCGACGCGCGCATCGATCATGCGGATCCCCAGCGGCAGCCGCTGCCGAAACCCGATCTGCGTTCGCTGCTGCGGCCGATCGGCCCCGTCGTCGTGTTCGGCGCCAGCAATTTCCCGCTTGCGTTCTCGGTCGCGGGTGGCGACACCGCGAGTGCGCTGGCCGCGGGCTGCCCAGTCATCGTCAAGGCACATCCGGCGCATCCGGCAACGAGTGAACGCGCCGGCCTTGCGATCACCGCCGCCGTTGCGCGCTGCGGTTTTCCGGCCGGGACGTTTTCGCTGCTGTTCGATGCGGGCCACGAGGCGGGTGCCGCGCTGGTACGTCATCCGCTGGTCCGCGCGGTCGCGTTCACCGGTTCCACCGCGGGCGGTCGTGCGTTGATGGACCTCGCTGCGACACGCGCGCAGCCGATCCCGGTCTTCGCCGAAATGGGCAGCATCAATCCGGTGTTCGTGCTGCCTGCGGCGCTGGTTGCCCGCACCGACGCCATAGCGAACCAATTGCACGCCTCGGTGCTGCAGGGTGTCGGCCAGTTCTGCACCAGCCCTGGTCTCATCGTGATCCCGGCCGGCCCCGCCGGCGACGACCTGCGCGACCGCCTGCGCGACCGCTTCGCGGCGTCGACGGCCGCCGCCATGCTGACCGCCGGTATCGCGCAGCGCCACGCGGAGGGCGCGGCACAGCTGGGACGTCGCGACGGCGTTATGGTCCTCGTCGCGCCTGCGCAGGCCGCAGGCACCGCGCAACCCAACCTGTTCGAAACGGACGCGGAGCGCTTCATCGCCGACGTAATGCTGCAGGAAGAAGTATTCGGCCCGACCAGCCTCATCGTGCGCGTGCGCGACGACGCACAGATGCGCGAGCTTGCCGCGGCACTGCCGGGCCAGCTCACCGCCACGCTGCTGGCCGACACCGATGACGAAATTGCGGCGGCAGCGCTGATCGAAACGCTGACGAACGTCGCCGGTCGCGTGCTCATGAACGGCGTGCCGACGGGCGTCGAAGTCAGCGCCGCGATGGTGCACGGTGGGCCATATCCGGCGAGTTCCGATGCTCGCAGCACGTCGGTCGGCACCGCGGCGATCGAACGCTTCGCGCGGCGCGTGTGCTATCAGAACCTGCCCGACGCGCTGCTGCCGGCGGCGCTGCAGGAAGCGAATCCGCTGCGCATCCTGCGGCTCGTCGATGGCGCACGCGCGCTGCGTTGAGCAAACACCATCCCCACCCAAACCTCCGGCCCGTTGGGCGTTCAGGACGATGAGAGCCTCCGGCTCTAAGCCATCGTCTTTAACACCCTTCGAGGGGGTGAAAGACAGCCGCTCAGAACCGCAGGTTCTGGTTGTCTTGAACGCCCAACGGGCCGGAGGGTTTGGTCGGGGACGGTGCGCGCGGCGTCGTCTGAAATACGCCGCGAAGCCTCACTTCACCCGCTTGCCATGCTTGAACACCATGTCGACGTTCTGCAGCAATGCGATATGCCGCAGGACGTCGCCGCGTACGGCGATGATGTCGGCGTACTTGCCTTCGGTGATGGAACCGTAGTCCTTGTCGGCCTTCATGGCCACGGCGGGCCAGTACGTGGCTGCGCGGATCGCGTCGATTGCCGGAACGCCGAGGCGGTTCACCCACACTTCGAGTTCATGCCAGGTGCTGTCGCTGTGGAACTTCATCGGGATGCCCGAGTCGGTGCCGACGAGCAGCAGCACGCCGTTCTCGCGCAGCTGGGCGAACTTGGTCGATAGCGTCGGCCAGCGTTGCGGGGTCTGCTGGAAATAGGCGATGCGTTCGGGATGGGTCAGCGAGTTGCGGATGTCGGCGACGATTTCCGCCGGCAGGCCTTCGTGCCAGCGCGTGTCGTCGATGTGTTCGTGGTGTTTAACCACATAGGGAAAGTTGTACAGGCCTTCGATGGTCGGGGTCCAGAACAGCGGCCCCAGCGCCATGTTGGCAGTGCGCTCGCGCAGCGCGTCCATGACGTCGTCGGGATAGCGCGGCGCGGCCGCCAGGCCGGTGTGCTCGAGGCAGTCGGCGCCGTACTTGAGCGCGCGGCGGATTTCCTCGGGGCGGTGCGCATGCGCGACGACGGGTTTGCCGTGTTTGTGCGCCTCGTCGATGACGGCGGCGACTTCGGCCTCGCTCATCTGATCCTGATCGATGAGCTTGATCACATCCACGCCGGCATCGGCGAGGCGCTTGACCTTGGCGCGTGCGTCGGCCGGCGAATCCACGCCCCAGCGGAACGCCTCGGTGCCCGGATACGGTTTCTTCTGGATGAACGGCCCGGAGACGAACAGGGTCGGTCCTTCGATCGCGCCGCGCCGGATCGCGTCGCGCACGGCGATCGAGTCGCCCAGCGGCGCACCGAGATCACGCGCGCCGGTCACTCCGGCGTGCAGTAGCTGTTTCGCCGACGCCGGCATGATGACGTCACGGAAGCGGTCGATGTAGACCTTGTCCCAGTGGGCGTAGTCGGCATGCCCGTTGATCATCAGGTGGACGTGCATGTCCCACAGGCCGGGGAGCACGGTCATGCCTTCGGTCGAGACGATCTCGGCCCCAGCCGGTATTGTGATCTCGCCCTTGCGTCCGACTGCGACAATGCGTTCGCTGTCGATGATGACGACGCTGTTGGCTACCGGATCGCGCAATGTGCCGTCGACCAGGGTTCCGCCGACCAGCGCCAGGGTCTTGCCCTGGGCGGGCGCAATGACGGCGAGTGCGAGAAGTACAGCGACGAATCCGGCTTTCATGGGCGGGCCCCGCGGAAGGATGCCCGATTCTGTGGTGACGGCCGGTGCGGCGGCAACGCGGCCGCGGCCGTCTCGCGGTCAGAACGCGTCGCCGCCGGCGGAGATGGACTGCTCCATGCGATCGCCGAGCTGACCCATTTCGCTGATCAGCAGATCGATTTCCTCGACGACGAGATTTTCGTAGGGGCGGTTTTCGCACAGCTGCAGGTAAGGCGAGCCATCGAGATCGCTGACTGCGAGGAAACCGACGCGCTGCTCCCAGTTGAAGCGCAGGCAACGCTTGGCGTCCATGCCGGTCAGCGGACCGATCGGCGTGGAGAGGCGCAGAAACTTGCGTCCGTCCTCGTGATCGAGCTCCGACAGATAGATGCCCTGGTGGCGGCTGCCGCCTTCGAGCAGCAGGTCAAAGCAGATCAGATAGGGGTCGTTGATGCGCAGCTGATGCTTTGCGCTGATGTGCGAGCGGATCTGCTCGAAGCTGTGCATGGATGGATCTCCGGGTAGGGGACGGGCCGTATGCTACCGTGCCGGCAGCGGCGAAGTGGCGCGAATGGGGGCAAGCGGATGGCGAAACAAGACTTGACAGCCAAGGCCGGATCCGTCGCCGTGGTCCGCGTCGGTGAAGAGGCTGCGGCGGCGATTCGCGCGGTGGTCGCGCGTATTCCGCCCGGCCAGGTCAGCAGTTACGGCGAAGTGGCGGCACGCGCCGGCCTGCCCGGACGCGCGCGCATGATCGGCAAGGTGCTGGGCAATACGCCCGATGGGGTGGAGCTGCCGTGGTTCCGCGTGCTGCGTTCCGATGGTCGTATTGCATTTCCGCCGCAGTCCAGGGCCTATCGCGAACAGCGTGCGCGGTTGATCGAAGAAGGCGTGCGTGTGGAACGCGGCTGTGTCTCGCTCGACGAGTTCGGCTGGGAGCGCAATCTCGATGCCGCGCTGTGGGCGCCGCCGCCCGGCAAGCCCGCCGCGCGCACGCGCGCGGCAACGGCCGAAGCAGCGATCTCGCGCCAGCG
>JAAFHE010000362.1 GCA_013298265.1 Lysobacterales bacterium
GCGGGCTGTGTTGCGCGTAACGCGTCGACCAGCGACACGACCGCGCGCCAGTCGTCGCGCAGCACCGGCTGTGGCAACAGGCGGCGGCGCCAGCGTGAATGCGTCTGCCGGCGCAGGATTTCGTCGCGCAGTTCGTCCTGGTCGAAGCCTTGCCAGACACCCGCCACGCAGAACAGATTGCTCCAGAGCACCGGGTTGACCTCGTAGACGAGGATGTCGCGCAGTTCCGCCACGCTGTAGGGCGAGGCCGCGAAGGCCTGCGCCGCCGCGGGATGCAACAGCGTGGTGTCGGTGTCCAGGTACAGCCCGGACATTGCCTCCCATACCGGCGCGCGTGCTTCGATGTCGTCGGCCGGCGGCTTCATGCGCGCGCCTGCACGACGGCATCCAGTAGCTGCTCGACCATGCTTTCGCTGTGCAGCGCAGACAAGGTCACGCGCAGCCGTGCCTTGCCCGCGGCGACGGTCGGCGGCCGGATCGCCGGCACGTAGTAGCCGCGTGTCTCCAGTTCGCGCGACAGCCGCAGCGCCGCAGTGCTGTCGCCGACGAGCAGCGGCTGTATCGGCGTGCGCGAGGGCAGCAGGTCCAGGCCGCGCGACCGCGCGCCGCTGCGCCAGTGGGCGATCAGCGCATGTAGACGTACGCGGCGCCAGGTCTCGAAGCGCGCGATGTCGACCGCGGCGGATGTCGCTGCCGCCAGTGCCGGCGGCAGTGCAGTCGTATACATGTGCGTGCGCGCGAACTGGACCAGGCCGTCGATCAGCGCGGCGCTGCCGGCGACAAACGCGCCGCAGACGCCGAGCGCCTTGCCCAGCGTCGCCATGAGCACGGGCACGTCGTTCTGATCCAGCCCCGCTTCGGCGACGCTGCCCGCGCCGTCGGTGCCGAGCACGCCGATTCCGTGCGCGTCGTCGACGTGCAGCAGCGCGCCCTGTTCGCGGCACAGCGCGGCCAGCTCGCGCAGCGGCGCGATGTCGCCGTCCATACTGAAGACGCCATCGCTCGCAAGCAGCGCAGGCACGCCCTGCGCGGTCTCGAACTGGCGTCGCGCGCTGGCGGTATCGTTGTGCACATAGCGTTTCATCGTCGCGCCGGACAGGCGCGCGCCGTCGATGAGGCAGGCATGGTTGAGTCTGTCCTGCAGGCACAGGTCGCCCTCGCGCAGCAATGCGCCCAACACGCCGAGGTTGGCCATGTAGCCGCTGGAGAACAGCAGCGCACGCTCGCGCCCGGTCCAGCACGCGAGCTGGTGTTCGAGCGCCTCGTGCGCGTCGCGATGGCCGCCGAGCAGATGCGCCGCGGTCGCGCCGACGCCCCAGCGCTGTGCCGCCGCGGTCAGCGCTTCGCGCAGGCGCGGATGCTGCGCGAGGCCCAGATAGTCGTTGCTCGCAAAACTCAGCAGACGGCGCCCGCCGATGACGACGTACGGGCCGTCGGCGGCTTCGACGCTGCGCAGGCGCCGCAGCAGGTCGGCCTCGGCGCGTTCGGCCTGGGCCTGGCTCAGACGGGCTAGCAGGTCGGGACGGGACATGGTTCGCGCGGCACGCGCCGCGGCGCACTCAGGCGGCGATGCTGCCGTCGACCAGGCTGCTGTCCGCGCAGGCAAGGCCGCTGCCGTTGCCACAGGTGGGACCGGCGGCGGTATCGGTGTCGACGATGTCGGCGTGCACGGTCGAGGACTGTTCGACCACGGCCATAGGATGCACGCCCAGGCGCACGAACAGCGCTTGGTCATGCGCCACGTCGGGATTGCCCGTGGTCAGCAGCTTCTCGCCGTAGAAGATCGAGTTCGCGCCGGCAAGGAAGCACAAGGCCTGCAGTTCGTCACTCATCTCGGCGCGGCCGGCGGACAGGCGCACCATCGACTGCGGCATCAGCAGGCGCGCGACCGCGATGGTGCGCACGAACTCGAACGGATCGAGCAGGGCCGTGCCGGCCAGCGGCGTACCCGCGACCTGCACCAGCCGGTTGATCGGCACCGAGGTCGGCTGCTGCGGCAGGTTCGCCAGCGTCTGCAGCAGGCCGGCGCGCTGCGCGCGCGTCTCGCCCATGCCGACGATGCCGCCGCAACAGGTCTTCATGCCGGCGTCGCGCACATGTTCCAGCGTATCGAGGCGGTCCTGGTACTCGCGTGTCTTGATGACGTCGCCATAGAACTCGGGCGCCGTATCGAGATTGTGGTTGTAGTAGTCGAGCCCGGCCGTTTTCAGCGCCCGCGCCTGATCGCCACTGAGCATGCCGAGCGTGGCACAGGTTTCGAGACCCAGCGCTTTCACCGCGCCGACCATTTCGGCGACTTTCTGCACGTCCTTGTCCTTGGGCGAGCGCCACGCGGCGCCCATGCAGAAGCGCGTCGCACCGGCAGCCTTGGCCTGGCGCGCCTTGTCCAGCACGACATCCAGGCCCATGAGCTTTTCTGCCTTGAGCCCGGTCGCATAGCGCGCGCTCTGCGGGCAATACGCACAGTCCTCAGGACAGCCGCCGGTCTTGATCGACAGCAGGGTCGACACCTGCACGGCGTTTGCGTCGAAATGCTCCCGGTGCACGAGCTGGGCACGGTGAAGCAGGTCGGCGAAGGGCAGGTCGAACAGGGCGAGCACTTCCTCGCGCGTCCAGTCGTGGCGTAGGGCTGTCATCGGGGATCGCTTGCGGGCTAAATTCGGCGCGAGTGTCCGGACCCGGGCGGAGGCTGTCAACTTGGGATCTCGTACAGCGGTTGACGGCTGGTGGCAGCGACTGGGCTTCGCCCTGCTGCCGACGCGCTGCCTGCTCTGCGGCGGCGCCGGCGCCCGGCGGCGAGATCTCTGTGTTGCCTGCGAGGCGGATCTGCGGTTGAACACGACCGCCTGTGCCTGCTGCGGTGTGCCGCTGGCAATGGCGCAGGACTGGTGTGGGCGCTGCCTCAAGCGCAGACCGGCATTCGTGTCCACATGGGCGCCGTTCGTCTATGCGCCGCCCCTGAGCGGCTTGCTGACCGGGTTCAAGTTCGCCGGCGATCTGGCTGCCGGTCGCGTGTTGGCCGAACTCGCGCTCGAACACTGGTGCAGACAGGCGCCGGCGCGCCCGCAGGCCTTGCTGCCCGTGCCGCTGCATGTCGATCGCCTGCGTGAGCGCGGCTACAACCAGGCGCTGGAGCTGGCCCGGCCGCTGGCGCGAGGCAGCGGCATCCCACTGCTGCCCGACACCTTGCGGCGCGAGCGCGCCACGCCGGCGCAGAGCGGGCTCAGTGCACTGGCGCGGCGCCGAAATCTGAACGGCGCGTTCCGCGTCAGGGACGGCACCGTGCTACCGGCGCACGTCGCCGTCGTCGACGACGTCATGACGACCGGCGCGACCGCGCAGGAATGCGCGCTCGCGCTGCGCCGCGCCGGCGTCGGACGCGTCGACATCTGGGCGATCGCACGGGCTCCGGTCTAACTATGCTGCAACGCCATAGCGAGACAGATCGACGCCCACACCGCCATGCCCAGCCACAGGTTGTTGCGGAACGCGGCGAAGCAGGCGCTGCGCTCGCGCGCACGGATCAGGTACTGCTGCCACACGCACAGCCCGGCCGCCGCGGCGACGCCGAGGTAATAGGTCCAGTGCAGTCCGGCGCGCGTGCCGACCATCAGCAGGGCCAGCAGGAAGGTGCCCATGAGCACGCCGATGATGACGCGGTCGTCGTCGCCGAACAGGATCGCGGTGGACTTCGATCCGGCGGCGATGTCCTCGCCGCGGTCGACCATGGCGTACTCGGTGTCGTAGACCGTGGCCCATACCACGTTGGCCAGGAATAGCAGCCAGCACAATGGCGGCAGCGTCTGTAGCCAGGTCGCCATCGGCGCGCCGCCGTTGACCGCGGCGAACGCCATCGGAATCGACCAGCCGAACGCCGCGCCCAGCACGACCTGCGGCAGATGCGTATAGCGCTTGGCGAACGGATACAGCGTGGCCAGTGCCGCGCCGGCCAGCGAGAGTTTCACCGTCATCGCGTTGGTCAGCAGCACCAGCCCGAAGGCCAGCGTCATCAGCACGCCGAACAGCACCAGCGCGGCGCGCGGCGTGACCCGCCCGGCCGCGATCGGCCGGCCGCGCGTGCGCTCGACCTGGGGATCCAGCCAGCGGTCGGCGTAATCGTTGATGACGCAGCCTGCGGCGCGCATGAGGAATACGCCGAGCGTGAAGATCACGAGCAGCTGCGGCGGCGGAAAATCGCCCGCGGCCAGCCACAGCGCCCACCAGGTCGGCCACAGCAACAGCAGCGCACCGATCGGACGGTCCATGCGCATGAGCACGAGGTAGTCGCGTGTCGCCGGGCGCCACTCTTTCGGCAACAGGCGCAGCAGCGCCTCGAGCACGCCGCGGGAGCGCGCCGAGGCGTCGGCCGGATGCGCGGGTGCGCCGGTCGGGGCGGTGCGTGTCTTGTCGCGTGTCGTCGTCTTCGCCGCGGATTTGCCCGGCGCCGGTTTCGACGGTGCCGCCGGCAGCGCCGTGTCGCGGACACGCGGCTGCAGGAATGCTGGCGGCGCGGACGCGGTTTCGTCGTCGACGGGCTCGGCAGGACGTGACGGCGCCGGAGTGGCCGGCGGTGCAGTCGGCGTGTGCGATGCCGTCGTGGCCGTTGTCGTGCCTGCTGAATCTGTGGCGGCCGGTCCTGCTGCAATCGTGCCGTGACGCGGCGGTGTGGCCGCAGCAGGCAGCGCGGCCGGCCGTGCGGAGGCTGTCGTCGCTGTCGCTGTCGCTGGTGCTACCGGCGCCGGTGCCGAGCGTGCCGTCGCCGCGACCGCGGTGGACGCGTCCGCCGCCCGGTGCTGCGGTGTCGCTGGACGTGGCGTGGGCGGGACCGAAGCCGACGTCACTGCTGACGTTGGCGCGTCTGTAGGTATGACGGCCGGGGTCGATGCAGGATACGTGGATGTCGCAGGAGCAGCGGACGCTTGT
>JAAFHE010000363.1 GCA_013298265.1 Lysobacterales bacterium
CGCGTCCCGCCACGCCGACACCGTTCGGCGCATGACGCTACAACGTATCAGCCAGGAGCTCGCATGTCGCAACGTCTACGCAAGGTTGTCTTTCCGGTTGCCGGTCTGGGTACGCGCTTCCTGCCGGCCACCAAGGTCGTGGCCAAGGAGATGCTGCCGGTGCTGGACCGTCCGCTGATCCAGTACGCGGTCGATGAAGCCGTCGATGCAGGTGCCGATACCCTGATCTTCGTGACCAACCGCTACAAGCATGCGATCGCCGACTATTTCGACAAGGCCTACGAGCTTGAGACCAAGCTCGAGCAATCCGGCAAGAAGGAGCTGCTCTCGTTGGTGCAGAACGTGCTGCCCAAGCATGTGCGCTGCGTCTTCGTGACCCAACCCGAGGCGCTGGGTCTCGGCCATGCCGTGCTGTGCGCAAAGCCCGTCGTCGGCAACGAGCCGTTCGGCGTAATCCTGCCCGATGATCTGATCTGGAACAGCGGTCCCGGCGCGCTGCGCCAGATGGCCGAGCTCGCCGCGTTCGAGAATTCCGGTGTCATTGCGGTCGAAGAAGTGCCGCGTGAGCAGACCAGCAAGTACGGCATCGTCGATGCACAGCCGATCAACGATCGCGCTGCGCTGATCAAGCTCATGGTGGAGAAGCCCAAGCCCGAGGACGCGCCGTCGAACCTCGCCGTCGTCGGCCGCTACGTGCTGCCGGGCCGGATCTTCTCGCTGCTCGAAGCGACCAAACCCGGTGCCGGTGGTGAAATCCAGCTGACCGACGCGATCGACGCACTGCTCAAGCAGGAACGCGTGCTGGCCTATCGCTTCGAAGGCGAGCGCTTCGACTGCGGCAACAAGCTGGGACTGGTTCAGGCGACCCTGCATTTCGCGTTGCAGGACCCGACGCTGGCCGCGGCGACGCGGGAATTCGCGGCGCGCAAGTAACCGGTTGCGCAAGCAGGGACGGCCGGCGATGCAGGAACACGATCTGAGCTACATCCTCAATCACCTCGGTGAAGAGGATCGCGCGCGCCATCGCGGTGCGGTCGCGCCGCCGATCTACCAGAGTTCGATCTTCGCGTTCGAAACGGTCGCGCGCATGCGCGCGGCGTTCGGCGACGAACTCGACAACACGCTGTATACGCGCGGCAACAACCCGACCGTCGAGATCCTGCGCAAGAAGCTCGCCGCACTCGAAGGCGCCGAGGACGCGCTGCTGTTCGGTTCCGGCGCGGCGGCGATTGCTGCTGGCGTGATCGCGGGGCTCGGCGCGGGCGACCATGTGATCTGCGTGCAGAAGCCGTATTCGTGGACGCGTACGCTGGTGCGCGATCTGCTGGGCCGCTTCGGCGTCAGCCATAGCTTCGTCGACGCGCGCGACACCGCGCAGATCGAAGCCGCGCTGACGCCGCGGACGCGCCTGATCGTGCTCGAAAGCCCAAACACGATGACTTACGAGCAGCAGGACCTCGCGGCAGTCGCCGCACTGGCGCGGGCGCGCGGCATCCGCACGCTGCTCGACAACAGCTATGCCACGCCGCTGCACCAGCGCGCGATTGCGCTCGGCATCGACCTCGTCGCGCATTCGGCGACGAAGTACCTCAACGGCCACAGCGACGTCGTCGCCGGCGTGCTCTGCGGCAGCAAGACACTCATTCGCGAGGTGTTCCAGGGGCCGTACATGACGCTGGGCGCGATGTTGTCGCCGCATGACGCCTGGCTGCTGATCCGCGGCCTGCGCACCTTGCCCCTGCGCATGCGCCAGATCGCGGCGACGACCGCGCGCGTCATCGGATTCCTTCAGTCCCACGCGAAGGTCGAACAGGTCTGGTACCCGCATGACGCCGGGGATGCGCAGCATGAACTGAGTCAGCGCCAGACCTCCGGCGCAAGCGGCCTGCTGTCGTTTACGATCCGCTGCGAGTCGACGCTCGCGGTCGAGCGCTTCTGCGACGCGCTGCAGCGGTTCCTCATGACCGTTTCCTGGGGCGGCTATGAATCGCTGCTGTTCCCGGTTGCCGCGGTCTATCCGCCTGATACCTGCGTCGTCGCTGCGCGTGCGGGCCAGGTGCCGGTCAATCTCGTACGCCTGTCGATAGGGCTGGAGGAACCCGAGGTGCTGATCGCCGATCTCGCCCAGGCACTGGATCGCGTGTAGGGTTGCATCAACGGTTCCGGAGGAAACATGCGCCATTCGTCCTGTCTGCTCGCTGCATCTGCCTTGCTCCTCTCCGCCTGCGGCGCCCTGCCGCCGCGCTCGTCCGGCAACGCCGTCGCTGTCGCCGTGCCGCAGGAACTGGCTGGCGAATACGACAATCACGCAGAACGCTGGAACGCGTCCGGCGGCGGCAAGCAGGCCCCGGCCGGCAATGCGGCGCCAGCGATCCATCACTGGCTCACCCATCCGGGCGGCGACAGGAACCAGCTGCTTTGGCGCGTGGTGCTGCCGGACACCACCCCGGTACAGGAGGCCCGCTGGCTGCTGGTCAATGAAAAAAATGGATTTGTTCCCTATCGTCCACTGAGCGCGGAAGCCGAAGCGGTATTCCAGGACAGTGCCAGGAGTGTGCGCCTCGACGAGAAGTCCTGGGCACCGCTGAACGCCTGTACGCTAAAGGCCGCGGCCTCACGCAACGGCCTTGCGTTCGCCGCTGATCCGGCGGCCTGCAGCGCTTTGCTGCCGGGCATCGGTGCTACGGCCGCGTTGCTGCCGCTGCGGTTCGAACTCGTCGACGATCGCCTGCGCGTCGTCCTGGTGACCGACCAGGCCCGTGGCGTCGATGCGGCTACGCTGTCGCAGCGCGTGCGCTGGTTCACCGGCTGGGATGCGCTCAATGGCGGCGGCGTCAAGGCCGCTCCGGACAACAACGACTGGCACCTGCGTCGAGACCTGCGCCTGCATAGCGAAGGCGGCCGCGTCGGGCTCAAGTATCGCGACGGCGCGGCGTCGGGCTATTCGCTCGAGCTGGCGCGCCTGACTTATCGTGAAAGCAATACCGAAGTGCTGCGTCTGGCGGTGATCGAGGACACGAGCGGAAAGACCCTGGCCTATGTCTGGGGCGATCCCGGCGCGACGCGCATAGGCCTGAGCCTCGGCTGGCTGCAGGTCGGCCTCGAAGTCGAAGGCATGACGCGGGATACGCGCACGCGATGACCGAACTGCCGGCCAGCTACTACCGCGCCACGGCCACGGCCTACGGCGGCTTCGCCCCGCTGACGGGCCGGCAGGCGAGGCGTGTCGTGGTGATCGGCGGCGGTTACGCGGGCCTCAACACGGTCCTGGGCCTGGCCGAGCGCGGCGTGACCGATGTCGCGTTGCTGGAAGGCGATGACATCGGCTTCGGCGCCTCGGGGCGCAACGGCGGCTTTGTCTTCGCCGGCTATTCGCGCGGCGAGGAAGCGCTGGTCCGGCAGCTTGGTCAGGAACATGCCAAGGCGCTGTTCCTCAGTACGCTGGGCGGCGTGCAGCTGATCCGCGCGCGTGTCGGCAAATACCGCATTCCCTGCGCGATGGTCGACGAGGGCGTGATCTGGGCCAACTGGTTCCGCAAACCGCGCGTGCTGCGCGAGCGCCAGCAGTTTCTCGCCGAACAGTTCGGCGTGCACTGGGACTTCGTGCCGCGCGCCACGCTGCGCGAACTGCTGCGCAGCGAGCGCTACAGCGATGCGCTGTGGGAACGTAGCGCCGTGCATCTGCATCCGTTGAACTATGCGATCGGGCTGGCCCAGGCGGCTGCCGCGAAAGGTGTCGCGATCCACGAGCACTCCGCTGTGCGCGAGCTGACGCGGCAGGGGCAGGGCTGGCGTGTGCGTACGGCCGAGGGCGAAATCGACGCTCAGCACGTCGTGCTCTGCTGCGGCGGCTATCTGGCCGGGCTCGATACGCAGGTCGATCGCGGCATTCTGCCGATCGCGACCTACGTCATGGTCACCGAACCACTCGGCCCGCGCCTGCGCGACTGCATCAACACACGCGCGGCGGTCTACGACACGCGCTTTGCGTTCGACTACTACCGCCCGCTGCCCGATTCGCGCCTGCTCTGGGGCGGGCGCATCTCCGTGCGCGACCGCTCACCCGAGCGCGTGCGCGACCTGCTGTACCGCGACCTGCTCAAGGTCTATCCGCAGCTTGGCGGCATCCATGTGGATTTCGCCTGGTCCGGCCTCATGAGTTACGCGCGCCACCAGATGCCGCAGATCGGCCGCAAGCCCAACGGCTTGTGGTACGCCCAGGCCTTCGGCGGCCACGGTGTCGCGCCGACGACGGTCGCCGGCGAACTGCTCGCCGCGGCCATCGCGCAGGACGACACCGCGTGGCAGCGCTTCGCACCGTTCGGCCTCACCTCCGCGATGCGCCCGTTCGGTTTCATGGGTGCACAGGCCAGCTACTGGTGGTATCAGGCCCGGGACTGGATGGCGGATTTTCGGGATGCGTGAGCGAGCGATGCGGACGTGAAACAGGCTTGGTGCTGAGCGCTGCTCGTGCCTTGTTTCGTCACCGATAGCATTGTCCGACCGCCGCGATACGGTTCGGCCGTGACATCGTCGGTTCCCGCTTCGTCACACGAAACAGCGTGCCCGCGCTGCTGGCCTCAGTCCGGCGTCACACTCGAGCGCACGCGATAGCCATCGCGCCCCGCGGTCTTGGCGTCATACAGCGCCGCGTCCGCGGTCCGCAGCAAGGCAGCGGCGCTCAGGGCGTCCTCGTTCTGGCTCACCGCGACGCCGACACTGGTGCTGACGCTCAAGGTCACGCGGTGGTCGTCGAGCACGAACGGCTTGCGCATTGCCGCGACGATCTTCGCAGCGGCGGCGGACGCGTACTGCGAGCGGCGCATGCCTTCGATGATGACGGTGAACTCGTCGCCGCCGAGGCGGCCGATCACGTCGGATGGACGCAGCACGCCGGCCAGGCGCTGGGCGAACATCTTG
>JAAFHE010000365.1 GCA_013298265.1 Lysobacterales bacterium
AGCGCCGCTCATCTGTCCCTTGCCCTCACTCGCCCTGCGCGGCCAGCGCAACGCTGACCAGCTCGCGCATTGGTGCGTAATCCCTGCCCACGCCGCACTGGATGGCCGAAAAATAGGCGTTCCTGTCCGCATCCCAACGGCTGTAATCCAATGGCCCGCGCCCAGCCTGCACGGCCATGACATCCGCCAGCAGGCGCGACAGCCTGCCATTGCCCTCACGCACCGGGTGAATCAGGATCAGTTCGACATGGCAGACGGCAATAGCCTCGGCAAGCCCGTCATCGTCCCTGTTTTCGCACGGCGTGTAGCGATGCAGACACTCGCGCTCGAATCCCGCGAGTAACCGTGGAATCTGTGCCGCTGCCGCGAAATGAAATTCGCCTTTGGCCAGGTTGACGCTGCGCAGCTGCCCCGCCCAGTCGTACAGGTTGCCCAGCCACAGCCGATGCCACTCCATCAGGTCGGCCACGTCCAGGCGACGCTCGGGGAGCTGGTCGCCGATCACGAATTCATACAACTGCAGCAGCAGCGAAAGCTCGGCTTCATCCATCTGCGCCGGGTCGGTGATGCCCGGTGTATTGCGCAAGACCCGATCGTTCGACCCCGGTTGCATCGCAACCTGCGAACCGCTGGCCTGGTAGCGGCTGTCGCTCACTTGGCGGTCAGCTCGCGCTGCGCGGGATCGTCCGCCGCCTTCTTGCGCGGGCGCGATGCCGTGCCTTCGCCGGGATTGCCAGGAGAGTTCCGGCGCGAAGGGCGTTTTGCTGTTTCCGCCGTCATTTTCGTATACAGCTCGAACAGCTTTTCCAAGCGCTCGGTGTCGTTCCTGAAGCGCCGACCGATGTAGATGCGCTCCAGCACTTCGTCGTTGCGATCATGCGCGGCACGCAGGTCGGCGGGCATGTTTACCGGGTCGTACAGGTCGGCGATGGTCGCGGGGAAATGATGTTCGCGCGCCAGCAAGATGTTCTCGGCGCAGCGTGTGAGGTTGGTCTTGTTCTTCTCTGTAAGTGTCGGCACCGGGAACGTGTTCCAACCAAGGGTATTGGAATAGCGAAAGTCTGCTTTTATCTTGCCGCAGACGGTAGCGATCCAAACAAGATGAACCCGGGAAGCGATCACTGCTAGATTCCAGAGCGGAGCGTCGTACAGCCCGTAAGCCGCATTTGTCAGGGTGCTCCGGTTGTCCGTGAGACCGACCGGCAAGTAGGGTCTCCGCTCGGACGAGTGGATCGGTACCACAAGTGTGGATTCCTTGCCTAAGCGCATCAGCTTCAGTTGATGCGGACGCTTGGCGAGAATGGTCCTAGCTCCCTTGTCGGGACTTGCGAGCCGCAGAGCGCGCACTGCTTCAATGCGTTCTTTGAGCGCAGGGATGGCTTCGGCGGTTGCCAGGTTTTCGTCCTCGATCCAGACGCAGAAACGTGACCCCCCATTGATGAAGTCATCGGATCCGTAGATGCGACGAATGAGCAATTCGCGCTGCGTTTTCGTAATGGGGAGAGCCTTCAACTCGTCGGTGCTCAGCAGTAGATGGCCTCCATCGCTGGGCTTGTTGCCAAACTCCATAGGCGCCAGTTCTGACAGGGCTTGGGCGCGTTTCTCGACGATCACGGGTGGGCCAATGGTCAAGTAAGGGGTTATCGAAGCCCCTTCGCGCACGACAACTGTTCCATCTTCTTGATGCTCGTACAGACGACGCAGCGCACCAGAGGCGGCTCCAATCCCGACGACGGCAACAGTCACACCGGCATTGCGACTGGCGAGATTCGCCCACTTGAATGAGGTGTATGCAAAGAGAATGTCGCAGCCTGTCTCGTACACGATGGGCCAAAGGATGGGAACCGACTGACCTTGGCAAATCGAATTCGTGCTCACGAAGGCGCTAACACCACCAGCGCGACGGATGTAATCCGCCGCTTTGATGAACCACCCGCTCACATAGTCCAAGAAGCCAGACGAACCCGTGCGACCGTTCACAATGTTACGGATGTCGGCTTTTTGCTCTGCACTCTGCCACGTGTTGCCCAAGTAGGGAGGGTTCCCGCAGATGTATGTCTCGCCGCCTTCGTTCTCGAAGTCGATCTCAGCCTGATCAACCGGCATTTGCAGAAGGTCGTCCGAAATCAGCTTCACTCCTGACCCGCCAACGTCCATCAAACTCAACCAGTCGAACTGCAACGCGTTGCCACGGGTGATCCAGTTCTCGTTGCGCAAAGGCAGGAACTCAGCCAGCGCCAGCTTCTGCCCGCGGTACAGCACATCGCACTGGTACCCGGCGATGACCAGCGCAAGACGGGCGATCTCGGCGGGGAAGTCGCGCAGCTCGATCCCGCGAAAGTTGGTGATCGGGATTTCCGCTGCGCGATCCGGTTCGCCGCGCCGCCGGTTGATCTCGGCCTCGATGGCGCGCATTTCCTTGTAGGCGATGACCAGGAAGTTGCCCGAACCACAGGCCGGATCGAAGACCCTGATCCGCGCCATGCGCTTGCGCAGGTTCAGCAACATGCGTGGGTTGTCGCTCGCCTCTTCCAGCTTGGCCCGCAGGTCATCGAGGAACAGCGGGTTCAGCACTTTCAGGATGTTGGGGACACTGGTGTAGTGCATCCCGAGTTCGCCGCGCTCCTCGTCGTCGGCCACGGCCTGGATCATCGAGCCGAAGATGTCCGGGTTGATCCGGGTCCAGTCCAACCCGCCGACGTGCAACAGGTAGGAACGGGCGATCTTGCTGAATCGCGGCACGTCATCGCCGCCAGAGAACAACTGCCCGTTGACGTAGGGGAAGTCTTCGGCCCAGCGCGGAATCCTGGCAGCGGCCCGGTCCTCGCGCCGGGTGTTCATGGCGCGGAACAGCGTGCCGATGACCTCGTGCGTATTGGACGAGTCCTTGGCGCTCATCTGTGCAACGGTCTGCGTGAACGCACCGCTGAATATGTCGGTGTCTTCGGCAAAGAAGCAAAATATCAGCCGCGCCATGAATGTGTTCATGTCATGGCGGCGCTCTGCCGAGCCCCATTCGGGGTTGTCTTTCAGCAGTTCAATGTAGAGCCGGTTGAGGCGGCTCGTAGCCCGGATATCGAACGCGTTTTCGCTGATCTGGCGGACCGTGCTGATGCCCGCCAACGGCAGGAAGAAGCCGAAATGGTCGGGGAAATCCTTGAAGGCGCAGGCGACGGTCTCGCCGCTGGTCAGGTCTTCGGCTTCGAAGTCCGCGCCGTCCGTCGCGAGGATGAATCGTGCCTTGGCCTTGGCGCTGGCCGGGCTGGCCTTCAGGGCCGCAAGCGTCGCCGTGACGTGGCCGGCCTGGCTGGCCAGGATATGGATATTGCCGGTCTGGAGAACACCGCCCAGATCGGACTTGTTCGACGCACCCGCCCGAAGGCGCCTGATGGTCGTTGCCTTGTTGCCGAACGCTTCGAGAAAGCCATACGGAAACTCGGCGGGATCAAAATCCTGCTCCGCGAGGTCGGTGATGGCTTGCTCGATTTCTACGGCGTTCATGAGCCTTCACACACGAATGGCACTGAGTTAAGCCCCCGTCATCCCCGCGCAGGCGGGAATCCAGCGCCTTTGCTTGGCCGAGAATGCCTGAAGTCACTGGACTCCCGCCTACGCGGGAATGACGAAAATCGGGATGCTGCGCTTAAGTCAGTGCCATTCCAGCCAGCTCCAGCTTAGGTGGGTTGTTGTGCCAATAGCGACGGCCGATGACAGAGCCCCCGTCACTCCCACTCAATCGTAGCCGGCGGCTTCCCACTGATGTCGTAGACGACGCGCGAGACGCCGCGCAGTTCGTTGATGATGCGGGTCGACACGGCGCCGAGGAAGTCGTACGGCAGATGCGCCCAGTGCGCGGTCATGAAGTCGATGGTTTCTACCGCGCGCAGGGCGATGACCCATTCGTAGGCGCGCGCGTCGCCGACGACGCCGACGGACTTGACGGGCAGGAAGACGGCGAAGGCCTGGCTGGTCTTGTCGTAGAGGTTGTGGGCGCGAAGTTCGCGGATGAAGATGTCGTCGGCGCGCTGCAGCAGTTCGACGTATTCCGCTTTGACTTCGCCGAGGATGCGCACGCCGAGGCCGGGGCCGGGGAACGGATGGCGGTAGACCATTTCGCGCGGCAGGCCGAGTTCGACGCCGAGGCGGCGCACTTCGTCCTTGAACAGTTCGCGCAGCGGCTCGACGAGGCCGAGCTTCATGTGTTCGGGCAGGCCGCCGACGTTGTGGTGGCTCTTGATCACATGCGCCTTGCCGGTCTTCGACCCCGCCGACTCGATCACGTCGGGATAGATCGTGCCTTGCGCGAGCCACTTCACGTCGCTGAGCTTGGCTGATTCTTCCTCGAAGATCTCGACGAACAGGCGGCCGATGATCTTGCGCTTGGCTTCGGGATCCTCGACGCCGGCGAGCGCGGCGAAATAGCGCTCGGCCGCGTTGACGCGGATCACGTTGACGCCCATGTGCTGCGCCATCGTGGCCATGACCTGGTCGCCTTCCTGCCAGCGCAGCAGGCCGGTGTCGACGAAGACGCAGACGAGCTGGTCGCCGATCGCACGCTTGAGCAGCGCGGCGACGACCGAGGAATCGACACCGCCGGAGAGCCCCAGCAGTACCTTGTCGGACCCAACCTGGGCGCGCACGCGCGCGGCGGCGTCCTCGATGATGTTGGCCGCGGTCCACAAAGTATTGCAGCCAGCAATGTCCACAACGAAGCGGCGCAGCAGTTCCGCGCCTTGCTTGGTATGGGTCACTTCCGGATGGAACTGCACGCCGTAGTAGCGGCGCGTTTCGTCGGCCATGGCGGCATACGGCAGCGACTCGGTCGCGGCGACAGCGGCAAAACCCGGTGGCAGCGTGACGACGCGGTCGCCGTGCGACATCCAGACATCGAGCGCGACGGGTGGCACG
>JAAFHE010000366.1 GCA_013298265.1 Lysobacterales bacterium
GTCGCCGTCGAAGTTGAGTGCGCCGATGAAACCTGGCAGAGCCGGCAATACGACGCCGTTGCCGTTGTCGAGGACCAGCAACACGCTAGGCCGCGGCGTCGTCGGATGGACGCGTGCGATGTCGCGTCCCCGGCCGACTTGCTGCACGCTCGCGCCGAGCGCATAGGCCTCGGCGATGCGCCCGCCGCGCAGCTTGAAGCCGCATTGGGTTTCGAATTCGACCGGCCCATCCGATGTCTTGACCGACAGCGCGTTGGCCGCTGCGGCCGGATTGTTGATCGCGAGCGATACAAGCGCCTCCAGCGCGCGCTTGGCGCTGACAGGCGCGCTTGGCAACATTAAATACTCGAGCCCGATTTCAAGAGGACTTTCTACAGCTTCCGTGAGATCGAACCTAAGTCGCGTCAATCCTGTTTGCCGCGACAACCAGGCTTCGGGCTCGGATGTGATGATCGCCTCGGGCACCTGGACCACGCCGTCGCCGAGCCGGCGTGTGGCGATCACGTCGGTGACCGCCTGCTTGAGATAGTTCCGCAGCTTACGTGGGCGGATGTAGGCGATGTCGGCTTCGTCCTCGCGCGTCCATTCGATAGCCGCGTCGGCCTCGAAGCGCAGCGCCTGTGTATAGACGGCTGTAAAGCGCCGCGCGGCCGCTGCAGGGTCGCGGATCTCGTGCGCGGGGTTGCCCAGGCCCGTGGCATAGAACTGATCCACGGCATTGGCTTCGCCCGGGCTCGACCAGTTGGGAAATATCTCTGCACCCGTGATGTTTTGCAGCTGCTGGCTGTCGGCCACCGTGCGGCAAGCGTCGGAAAAGAAAATGACATGCGGGATTCGGCTGTATCGCGCGAGAAACTCGGTGCCGCGTACATTGACCGCCGCGCTACTGCGCTGCGGCGCGTCGCTCAGCAGCCAGAACTCGCCCTGGTTTCGATTGATGCCGTGGCCCGCGAAATAGATCAGCAGCAGGCTCAAATTGCCCGGCTTGATCAGCGCCTGGACGGCGTCGGAGATATCGTCGACTCTGACAGGGCCGTTCTCATCGGTCAGCAGCACGCGCTTGTCGAATTGCTGCGCGACCAGCGCATCATCATGGAGGCGTCGCGCACCAGCCGCTGCATCGCGCAGACGCGGCAAGTCGCCGGCCTTGTCGACACCGATGAACACGGCTGCCCTGACCATCGTTTCGCCCCAAATTCGCGATACTTTGTTAAAAGTAGATCAAGTCACCGATGGCAGCAACCCGCGCAGCGATCAGTACGGTGTCACCCCGCACCAACTGTCTGTGGTGCAAGCGCTGCCAAACTCTCAGGCCGCACGCGAATTCGTCATTGCCGATATACCCAGACTCCTTCGATTGGACTAGGCTTCATCGCCCCTGGCTCCCGCGAGAAACAGCGTGGAATCCATCATCTCGGTCACGAACCTCAACAAGACCTACAAATCCGGCTTCGCCGCGCTCAAGAACATCAATCTCGATATCCGCCGCGGCGAGATCTTCGCGTTGCTGGGTCCCAACGGTGCCGGCAAGACGACGCTGATCAGCATCATCTGCGGGATAGTCAATCCCAGCACCGGCACGGTGCGGGCCGACGGTCATGACATCGCCCGCGAATACCGCGCGTCGCGCAGCAAGATCGGCCTCGTGCCGCAGGAGCTGTGCACCGACGCGTTCGAGACGGTGTGGGCGACGGTGAATTTCAGTCGCGGCCTGTTCGGTAAGCCCAACGACGCGGCGCTGGTCGAGCGGATCCTGCGCGACCTGTCATTGTGGGAAAAACGCGACGCCAAGATCATGACCCTGTCCGGCGGCATGAAGCGCCGGGTCATGATCGCCAAAGCGCTGTCGCATGAACCGACCATCCTCTTCCTCGACGAGCCGAGCGCCGGTGTCGACGTCGAACTGCGCCGCGACATGTGGGCAATGGTGCGCGGCCTGCGCGAACGCGGCGTCACGATCATCCTGACCACGCACTACATCGAAGAAGCCGAAGAGATGGCCGACCGCATCGGCGTGATCAGCAAGGGCGAGATCATTCTCATCGAGGACAAGACCCAGCTCATGCGCAAGCTCGGCAAGAAACAGCTGACCCTGCAGTTGCAAAGTCCCCTCGCAGCGATTCCGGCGGAGCTCGCCGACCAGCCGCTGGAGCTGTCGGCCGGCGGCACCGAACTTATCTACACCTTCGATACACAGGGTGAACAGACCGGCATTGCCGCCCTGCTGCGCCGCCTCGCCGACAACGGCATCGACTTCAAGGACCTGCGTTCCAGCGAGAGCTCGCTCGAAGAGATCTTCGTCAGCCTGGTGAGTACCCGCGCATGAACCTGTACGCGATCCGCGCGATCTACCGTTTCGAAATGGCACGCACCGGCCGCACGCTGATGCAGAGCATTGCCTCGCCGGTCCTGTCGACGTCGCTGTATTTCATCGTCTTCGGCGCCGCGATCGGCTCGCGCATGGGCGCGGTCGACGGCGTGGACTACGGCGCCTTCATCATCCCGGGCCTGATCATGCTGACGCTGCTGACCGAGAGCATTTCCAACGCCTCGTTCGGCATCTATCTGCCCAAGTGGTCGGGCACGATCTACGAACTGCTGTCCGCACCGGTGTCGTGGATCGAGGTCATCATCGGCTACGTCGGTGCCGCGGCGAGCAAGTCGGTGATCCTGGGCCTGCTGATCCTGATCACGGCGCGCTTCTTCGTCGCCTACGAGATCGCGCATCCGTTCTGGATGGTCGGCTTTCTCGTGCTGACCGCGGTCACCTTCAGCCTGTTCGGCTTCATCATCGGCATCTGGGCCGACGGCTTCGAGAAGCTGCAGGTGATCCCGCTGATGATCGTCACGCCGCTGACCTTTCTCGGCGGCAGCTTCTACTCGATCAGCATGCTGCCGCCGTTCTGGCAGAAGGTCGCGCTGGTCAACCCGGTGGTCTACCTGGTCAGCGGCTTCCGCTGGAGCTTCTACGGCGTGTCCGACGTCAACGCCGGCCTGAGCTTCGGCATGACGCTGGGCTTCCTCGCACTGTGCCTGTTTGCAGTCCGGTGGATTTTCCACACGGGATATCGGCTGCGCAATTGATGCGCTGCTCGTCGCGTTCGCGTCGCGTTGTGGAATAGAGCAGATGTTCGCCGCCAGTCGTTTGTCGTTCCAGAGACCCGGGCGTGCCAAGGTACCGGCTCCGGAACAGGCAGGCACTCCAGGGCCGCCGCAATCGAGCAACGGCTGGCCGAGCGATTGCCATACGCGGCGAAGTCGTGCGGGCGGAATCGGGTGATGGCGAGCGACGAGTTGTAGCCGTATGGCCTCAGTGCCTGCGCCTGAGGCTTCTTCCCGATTCCGAATGTCCCGGCCGACGGCTAGACTCGTGCCGGGGAATCCGCAGCAGCGGCGCAGGCGCGCCGATGCCGGCGATTCGATTGGGCCGCGAAGGCCGGCATCGTTCAGGAGTGACGCTTATGCGCAGCATGCGCTGGAATCGGCTGTTCGTCTTTTTCGCGGCGCTGCTGTTGGCGCCCCTCTGCGCCGTGCAGGCACAGCAAGCGTCAACGCCGCAGTCGCCGGCGGACATCGCCGCCGCCAACGCCTGGCAGGCCGCCGGGAAGGCGCTGCAGCGCGGGCCGCACGCGATCGCGCTGCGTGGCCAGGCAACGCTGCAGCTACCGGAGGGCTACGGCTTCATTCCGACGGCCGAGGCCACGGCGCTGATGGAGGCCATGGGCAATGGCAGCGATCCGAATTTCATCGGCCTGATCGTGCCGACCGCCGAAGGCAACGGCGACGGCTGGATGGTATCGGTCGACTACAACCCGGCCGGCTACATCAACGACGACGACGCCAAGCACTGGAATGCCGACGAACTGCTCGAAAACATCAAGGACGGCACCGAAGCAGGCAACAAGCGGCGCCTGCAGATGGGCATTCCAGCGCTCGAAGTCACGCGCTGGATCGAGGCGCCGAGCTACGACAGCACGACACAACGCCTGGTCTGGTCGGCCGAGGCGCACACCAAGGGCGCGGCAGCGGGCGAGGACGCGACGGTCAACTACAACACGTATGTGCTCGGCCGCGAAGGCTACGTATCGCTGAACCTGATCACGAGTGCCTCGGTTGTCGAATCACAGAAACCCATGGCCCGCACGCTACTGGGCCAGGTCGCCTTTATCGACGGCAAGCGCTACGCCGACTTCGACGCCTCGACCGACAAGGTGGCCGGCTACGGCCTTGCCGCACTGATCGGCGGCGTCGCGGCGAAGAAGCTCGGTCTGTTCGCACTGCTTGCGGCCTTCTTCGCCAAGTCGTTCAAGCTCATCATCTTCGGCGCGATTGCCGGCGCCACGGCCCTGAAGTCGTACTTCACGCGCAAGAAAAGCTGAGCCGTCGGCACCGCTGCTCGCGATGCGCGCGCAGCGGTGCCGACGCGGATCGCGATGTTGTTGCCGCACGGGGCAGCGACGCTCTCAATCGTGACGCTCGACGTCCGGCGGCGCGCCGACCCACGCATGCCGCCGCGATTCGTAGATCGACACACGCGGCGCCGGAAACTGCGGATCGGCGAAGGCGCCGAGCGGAATTGCGATGAGATCAGGCGCATCGTCGATCGTGTAGTAGACCGCCACGCCGCAGGTGGGGCAGAAGCGGAAGCACAGCGTGTTGCCGCTGTCGGCGACACGCCGGTATTCGCGGGCATCGCCGTCGATGTGAACCTGGTCGCGCGGAAAGCGCGCCTGCGCGGCGAACACGCTGCCGGTGCGGCGCTGGCAGGCAAGGCAGTGACACATCGAGATACGCAGGGGCTCGCCGCGGGCGCTGATGCACAGTGCGCCGCAACTGCAGCCGGCATGACGCTCGGACATGGGTTCTTCCGTCGAGAATGGCAGGAGCCTCGACGGTACC
>JAAFHE010000367.1 GCA_013298265.1 Lysobacterales bacterium
GCACGGCAGCGGGGTCGCGGCCATCACCGCGGCGACATGCGCCTTCATCTCGCGCCAGTCGCTGGAATACACGTACGGCGGCAGCACCATGAGTCCGCCGCAACCCGCGTCAGCGCTGGCGCGCGCCAGGCGCACCGCTTCGTCGGTGGACAGCGCGGCGATACCCGGAATCACGGGCACACGGCCGTTGGCCGCCTCGACGCAGGTCCGGATCAGGGCGACCTTCTCGTCGAACGACAAGGTCGCGCTCTCGCCGAGCGAGCCGCACGGAATGATGCCGTTGCAGCCGTTGTCGATGAGCCAGCGCACGTGCTGCGCGACAAAGGTGTGGTCGATCGCGAGGTCGGCGTCGAACGGAGTGGTGACTGCAGGCAGTACGCCGTGCCAGATGGTGCTCATGGAGATTCCTGTGGATTTTCTTCGGTAGGGGAAGCGGTGAAACACGAAAGGGGTACCGGTGCCAGCGGCGGACGCGGCGTCGCCGCATCCCAGCCGAACAGGAACGCGCAGGCGGCGCCGCAGACGCGGCCCTGGCAGTGGCCCATGCCCAGGCGCGTCTGCAGCCGCGCGTCGCGCTGGCTGCGGCAGACCTGCGCGGCGCCGTAGCCCACGTTCTCGCAGCGGCACAGTACGGTGTCGGCCGCAGCGAGATGGCGCAGTTCGTCGCGCAGCGTGAAGTGACGGTCGAGCGCACGCGCGAAGCGCTCGCTGCGCGCACGCGCACGACGCAAACCGAACGAGAGCCGAGCGCTGCCGGCGGCGGCGCGGCCAGCAATCTCGCCCTGGATCAGCGCCTGGTCGACGCCGCCGATGCCGCAGGCTTCGCCGGCGAAATAGATGCCGGCCACGCTGCTGTGCTGTTGTTCGTCGACCACGACCGCGCCATCGGCGAGCGTGCAGCCGAGCAGCTGCGCGATCTCGATGTTCGGCACGAGGCCGAAGCCCACGGCCAGTGCGTCGCAGTCCAGGCGCTCGCTGTAGCGGCCGATGCGCAGACGCACGCTGCGCAGTTGCTCGTCGCCATCGGCGCGTTCGACCCAGGCGCTGCTGCGATACGGTACGCCAGCGAGGCGCAGGCGCAGCGCGGCGGCCTGGACCAGCTTGGCCGGATGACTCGCCAGACGCGCGGCGAAGCGCGCGAGATCCGCGGCGGCAGCCTGTTCGGCAACCAGCAGCACCTGCGCGCCGGCGGCACGCAGGCTGCTCGCCGCGGCGAGCAGCAGCGGACCGCTGCCGGCAACGACAACGCGCTTGCCCGCTACCGGCCAACCGTTCTTGACCAGCACCTGCAGTCCGCCGGCGCCGAACACGCCGGGCAGCGTCCAGCCCGGGAACGGCAGCAGACGCTCGCGCGCGCCCGTCGCGACGACCAGACGCTCGCAGCGCACGCGCAGCGATCCGTCGGGGCCGTCGAACACGGCCAGGCCCGGCGCAGCGAAATCGACCAGGCGCAGGCCGTAGCGGCACTCCACCGGCGACTGGCGCAGCGCAGCGATCCAGCGACGCGATTGTCTATTTGTCGGTTTGTCCCATTGTCCACGCCAGACCTGCCCACCGGGCTCGGACTGCATGTCGACGAGCAGCGCGCGCGCGCCGGCGCGCTCGGCACTGACCGCAGCGGCGATGCCGGCCGGGCCGGCGCCGATCACGAGGATTTCGGTGCGCAGTTCACGCATCGCAGCCAATCTCCATCCCTTCGGCGACGCGCGTGAGGCAGCCCAGTCGCTCGATGCCGTCGATGCGCACGCGGCATTCGAAGCAAACGCCCATGCCGCAGCATGCCGCGCGCGGCGCGCCATCGAGCGCCTGCCGCGTCGCGCCGCGGCCCGCATGGCACAGCGCGGCGGCGACCGAGCAGCCGGCGGGTACTGAAACCACGACACCGTCGACGCGGATGCGCACCTCAGCCGGCATGGGCCAGCTCCGCATCGGGTGCAAATCGCGCCGGCGCGTAGGGCCGCGCGTCAAACGGCAGCGGCAGATCGAGCAGCTGCGCCGCGAGCAGGTCCGCGGTGCCGAGCGCCGTGGTCACGCCGAGACCTTCATGGCCGCAGGCCAGCCACACGCCGGGCCGAGCTGGCCAGGCACCGATCAGCGGACGGTGATCGGGCGTGGTCGGACGGAACCCGGTCCAGGCGCGCAGCGCGGTCATGCGCTCCAGCGCCGGCAGGAATTCCTGCGCGCGCGCGACCAGGCGCCTGAGCAACCGCGGCGCGACCCCGCAACCAAGATCGTCGAACTGGCGCGTGGAACCGAGCAACAGCTGGCCGGTCGGCCGCGGCTGCACGTTGAACGCGACCGATTCGCCGTCGCCGCCATGGGCGCTCTGCATATAGCCCAGTTCCACGAGCTGATGATTCACCGCCGGTTGCGCCCGCGTCGTGATCAGCAGGTGCCCTTTGCGCTTGCGCACCGGCACGCCGGCGAGGAGTTCGGGCACGGCACACCCGTTGGCGACGATGACATGACGTGCACGCAGGCGGCCGCCGTCGGCAAGCAGCACGTCGCCGTCGCCGATCGCGCGCACTTCAACGCCGCAGCGCACCTGCGCACCGGCAGCGACGGCGCGGCGTGCCAGCCAGGCCGCCGCAACCGGCGGATAGACCACCGCGTCGGCGACGACGCGCAATCCACCGGCGAGGCCCGGCGCAAGCGCCGGTTCCAACAGTGCAAGCTGCGCCGGCGAGACAAGTTCTCCGTCGACGCCGGCGCTGGCGAGGCGCTCGCGCTTGCGCGCAGCCTCGTCCATCTCGGCGGCGTCGCGCGCGATCCACAGGGTGCCGGTGCGGCGGTATTCCGCCGTCGCCGGCAACTGCGGCGCGAGTTCGCGCCAGCGCGCGCAGGAATACGCCGACAGCGACAGTTCGGCCGTATCGTCGTCGAGCACGACGAGATGCCCCATCGAGGCCGCGGTCGCCGCGCCGCCGAGCACGTCGCGTTCGAGCAGGCAGACCGCAAGACCCGCGCGGGCCAGACGTTCGGCGATCGCGCAGCCGACGATGCCACCGCCGACGATGATCGCGTCGTGGGTCACGCAAAGCCCCAGGCGAACGGATCGGCCGCGTCGAACAGCAGGGTCGCGTCGGCGACGACATGGGCGCGGCCGCTGATCAGCGGCAGGACGTTCTGCGCGTCGATGCGCCGGTAGCAGGCCTGGAACTCGCTGCCGATGACACTCTGCTGGCACCACACCGTATCCGGCGCGAGCTTGCCGTCGGCCGCAAGGCAAGCCAGCTTCGCGCTGGTGCCGGTACCGCAGGGAGAGCGGTCGTAGGCCAGGCCTGGACAAAGTACAAAATTGCGCGAATCCACGCCGGTGTCGGGCGAGTCCATGACGAGCTCCACATGATCGATCTCGCCACCATCGCGGCCACGTATACCGGCCTGGTCCAGCGCGCGGCGTATCGCAACGCTGCAGTCCATCAGCGCAGGGATGTTGTCGCGCTCGATCATCAGCCCGTGGTCGTCGACGAGGAAGAACCAGTTGCCGCCCCAGGCGACGTCGCCATGTACGCGACCGTGGCCCGGCACATCCAGCGCGACACCGGCGGCGTGGCGATAGCTCGGCACGTTCGCCACCGTTACGAGACCGTCGCCGGCCAGTTCCACCGCGACCACGCCGACCGGCGTTTCCAGCTGGTAGCGGCCAGGCCCAAGGCGGCCGAGATGGCGCAGCGTCTCGACGACACCGATGGCGCCGTGCCCGCACATGCCCAGATAGCCGACATTGTTGAAGAACACGACACCGGCGACGCAGTCCTCGCGCGTCGCCGGCAGCAGATAGGCGCCGACGAGCACGTCCGAACCACGCGGCTCGCAGACGATTGCGCGACGCCAGCGGTCCTGCTCGCGCTGGAGCCAGTCGCGTGCCGCGACCGGATCGCGCCCGGCGAGTTCGGGGCCGCCTGCAACCACGACACGGGTCGGCTCGCCGCCGGTATGGGAATCGATGACACGGGTCTGGCTCATGCGCAGAAATGATGGGGAACGAGTGCGCATACTAACGAAGCCCGCGCGATTCAGATTGATGCATCGCCTTGCACGCATGTCATGAATCGCACAATTGCCCCTGCGCCGGCCTAGATTCGACTAAAGTCATAGGCGCCGGCTTTCATGTTGATGAATTTAGTGTCCCGGACACTGCAGGCAGGGGGTGCCAGAACCCGGAAAATCCCTCATGGTTGCAGGTGCGCGCACCCGCGCGATCCGCTAAAAAGAACATTGTTCTTTATTTTACAAAGCAAAAAAGCCACAGCGCCAGGCGCTGCGGCTCAGGAACAGACCATCGCTTGTTTCGTGGCGCCGGCCCGCCCGGCGCGCATCAGGACGGCGTCTCGACGGCCTCGCTACGAACGGGCGTGAGAAATCCCGGCTAGTCCCAGCTCGTCGCCACCTGCACGCCACCGAACGAACTGATGCGTGGCTTGAGCATGATGTAGTGCCATCCGCCGGTCGGCGTGGCCACGGTGACGGTTTCGTCGTTGCCGGCCAGACGAGGTGCCTGGTCGAAGACGGTATCGGTCGGCCAGTTTCCGGCGCGGACATAAATGTCCGCATCGCCGCTGCCGCCGCTCATGCGGAACCGCAGATTGCTGCGGCCGGCCGGCAGGTTGACGAACAGATAGACGCGGTCCTGAACGGCGGCGGCTGACAGATTGCTGCGCTTGCAGCCGTTGTCGAGCTGACCCAGGTCAGCCAGCGTGCATTCGGGCACCACGGTCGGATCCGTACCGAAACCGTCGGCGAAGATCGCATCAGGCTGGCCGCCGTTGCAGACCGTCGTGTCGCCGTTGTGTGCCGCGAAGCAGACGAGCCAGGCACGGAACTCGGTGTTGTAGGCCGTGCGGATCGGATCGAGCCAGCTCCGATAGCCCGGAATGTAGTTCCCCGGG
>JAAFHE010000372.1 GCA_013298265.1 Lysobacterales bacterium
AAGGCTGCGCCGACGGCGACTGCGGTGCCTGCACCGTGGCGTTGGTCGATACCGACGAACACGGCCGGCCGCAATACCGCGCGGTCAACAGTTGTCTTTTGCCGATGGGCGCCCTGCCCGGCCGCCAGGTGCTGACCGTCGAGGCGCTGTCGCAGGGCGCGACGGACCTGCATCCGGTACAGCAGGCGCTGGTCGACTGCGCCGGCTCCCAGTGCGGCTACTGCACGCCGGGGTTCGTGATGAGCCTGTTCGCGGGCTACTACGGCGGCGAACTCGGCGACGACACGACCGAAGGCAATCTGTGCCGCTGCACCGGCTACCGGCCGATCCGCACAGCGACAGAGGCGCTGGCGCAGCAACCGGCGGCCGAGGATGCATTTTCCACGCTGCTGCGCGAACCGGCCAACCTGCCGGCGGGCGAACTCGCGTTGTTCTTCAGCCCGCTGACAGTGGACGCGGCGCTCGCGCTGAAGGCGCAGCATCCGCAGGCCGCATGGGTCGGCGGCGCGACCGATCTTGGCGTGGAGCTGAGCCACGGCAAGCCGGTCGCACCGGCGTTCATCGCGCTGGATCGCATCGCCGAGTTGCAGACCATCGACGTTGCCGCCGACGCCGTGCGCATCGGCGCCGGCGTGCCGCTGTCGCGGATCGAAGCGCGCCTTGCCGGCCTGTTTCCGGCGCTGGACCAGATGTTGCCCTGGTTCGCGGCGCGGCAGGTGCGCAACCGCGCGACGTTCGGCGGCAACCTCGGTACGGCCTCGCCGATCGGCGACCTGCTGCCCGTGTTGCTCGCACTCGATGCGACCGTGCACCTGTGTGGCCCGGACGGCGCACGCGACGTCGCGATCGCCGACTATTTCCTCGACTACCGCAAGACCGTACGCGCGGCCGACGAGATCATCGTGGCGGTCACGCTGCCGCGCCGCGCCGGATCGGTCAGCGCGTCGTACAAGGTCGCCAAGCGCCAGACCGACGACATCAGCATCGTCGCGGCGGTGTTCGTGCTTGCGCTCGATGCGGACCGGCGTGTCGTGGAGAGCCGCCTGGCCTACGGCGGCGTCGCCGCCGTACCGCGGCGTGCAACCGCGGCCGAGGATTTCCTGCGCGGGCGGCGCCTCGATGCAGCGACGGTCAGCGAGGCGCAAGCCCTGCTGCGCGAGGCGTTCCAGCCGCTCAGCGATCACCGTGCGAGCGCGGACTACCGCCGCAGCCTCTGCGCGAACCTGTTCGCGAAATTCGTCGCCGAGCACCTGGCGGGGACGCCGGCATGAGCCGCCGTCACGAAAGCGCGGAAGGCCACGTCAGCGGCAGCGCGATCTATACCGACGAGCAGCATCCGCCGTCGGGCCTGCTGAGCTTGTGGCCGGTGCAGTCGCCGCACGCGCATGCACGCGTGCTCGCGATCGACACGACGGCCGCGGCGGCGATGCCGGGCGTGGTCCGCGTGCTGACCGCCGCAGACATTCCCGGCGAGAACGACACCGGTCCCATCCTGCACGATGAGCCGTTGATCGCCGCTGCGCTCGTGAGCTACCACGGCCAGCCGGTGGCCTGGGTCGCCGCCGAGGACGAAACCGCTGCACGCGCCGCGGCGGCGTGTGTAGCGGTGAACTACGAGGCGTTGCCGGCGTGCCTGTCGATCAGCCAGGCGATAGCCGCGCACGCCTTTCATCTGCCGCCGGCGCGCGTCGCGCGCGGCGACGCGGCGACCGCGCTGGACTGCGCGCCGCAGCGCGTCTGCGGCGAGATCGCGATCGGCGGACAGGACCATTTCTATCTCGAAACCCAGGCCAGCTGGGTGCAGCTCGACGCGGACGGGCTGATCCAGATCACCGCCTCGACGCAGCACCCGACCGAAACCCAGATCATCGTTGCGCGCGTGCTCGGCATTCCGAGCAACCGCGTGGTCTGCCGCTGCCTGCGCATGGGCGGCGGCTTCGGCGGCAAGGAGACGCAGGCCAATCCGTTCGCTGCGGTTGCCGCGCTCGCGGCCTGGACCACGGGCCGGCCCGTGCGCATCAAACTGTCGCGCCAGCTCGACATGCAGCTGACCGGCAAACGCCATCCGTTCTTCGCGTCCTACGAGGCCGGCTTCGACAACGACGGCGTGCTGCAGGCACTGCGCGTACAGCTCTACGCCGACGGCGGCTGGAGCGCGGACCTGTCGCCGCCGGTACTGATGCGCGCGATGGTGCATATCGACAACGCGTACTTCTGTCCGCACGTCGAGATCACCGGCCTGATCGCGAAGACGAATCTCGCATCGAACACGGCGTTTCGTGGCTTCGGCGGGCCGCAGGGCATGCTGGTCGGCGAAGAAGTGATCGCGCGTATCGCGGCGGAATTGAACCTGCCGGCGGACCTCGTGCGTGAACGGAATTTCTACCGCGACGACGGCGACGGCGCGCGCAATCACACGCCCTACGGCCAGCCCGTCGTCGACAACCATCTGCCGGAACTGTGGCAGCAGCTCAAGAGCAGCAGCGAGTTCGACGCGCGCCGCCGCACGATCGCACAGTTCAACGCCGCACACACGTACAGCAAGCGCGGCATCGCGATCACGCCGGTGAAGTTCGGCATCTCGTTCAACAAGACCGAGTACAACCAGGCCGGCGCACTGGTGCACATCTATACCGACGGCAGCATCCAGCTCAACCACGGCGGCACCGAGATGGGCCAGGGCCTGCACACGAAGATGCTGGCCGTCGCAAGCCGCGTGCTTGGCGTGGATACGGCGCGCATCCGCGTGATGCCGACGAGTACCGACAAGGTGCCGAACACCTCGGCGACCGCGGCCAGCAGCGGCTCTGACCTCAACGGGCAGGCCGTCAGGGCCGCCTGCGAGACTTTGCGCGACCGGCTAGTACCGGTGGCGGCGAGCATGCTGGGGTGCGAGCCTGACGCTGTGCGCTTCGCGGAAGACAGCGTCTTTCCCGACGGCGACACGCGTGCAGGACTCCCCTTCACCGACGTCGTACACGCCGCCTACAACGCACGCATCAGCCTGTCGGCGACGGGCTATTACCGCACGCCAGGACTGAGCTGGGATCCGAAGCAGGGCCGCGGCCATCCGTTCTATTACTTTGCGTTCGGCGCGGCTGTTTCAGAAGTGGAAGTCTGCGGTTTTACCGGTGTGCACACGCTGCGCCGCGTCGACCTGCTGCATGACGTCGGCGATTCGCTGGCCGAAGGCATCGACCGCGGCCAGATCGAAGGCGGCTTCGTGCAAGGCCTGGGCTGGCTGACCTGCGAGGAGCTGCGCTGGAACGACCAGGGCCGCCTGCTGACCGATGCGCCGAGCACCTACAAGATACCGACCCTCGGCGAAGTGCCGCGTGATTTCCGCGTCGAACTGTTCCGGCGCAGCCGCGCACCGAGCACCCAGGTGATTTTCAATAGCAAGGGCGTGGGCGAACCGCCGCTGATGCTCGCGCTCAGCGTGCGCGAGGCCCTGCGCGAAGCCGTTGCTGCCTTTGCAAGCCTGCCGCAGCCGGTGCACCTGGCCTCGCCCGCCACGCCGGAAGCGATCTTCATGGCGATCGAACGGGTACGCGCCGCGCAGCCACAGGCTATCGCCGACGCACTCGATGTCGGCGCCTGATCTCGCGCGGCACCGGACGGACGCGCCGACTCCCGGGAAGCCTGTGCATGGATGAGCGCCTGTTCGCCGAACTCGCCCGGCGGCTGCGCGACGAAGCCGTCGTCGTCGCGAGTGTGATCGAGACGTTCGGCGCAACACCGCGCAAGCGCGGCGCGCGCATGCTGGTCTGCGCCGGCGCCACGGCCGCGAGCATTGGCGGCGGACTGGCCGAGGCACGCACGATCGCCGCGGCGCGGGCGTTACTGGTCGCACCGCACGGCGAGGTGGCGGCGCTCGATATCGATCTCGGCGGCGGTGTCGGCGCGGCCGGCATCTGCGGCGGACGCATGCGCCTCGAACTGCGGCGCTGGGCCGGCGCGACCGATATCGCCCGCGCCGAGGAAGCTGCCGCGCAGCTCGCCGCGGGCTTGCGCGTCGAGCTGCCGCCACCCGACGCGGCGCGGCCGCTGCTGCCGAATCCGCGCCTGCTGATCGTCGGCGCCGGCCACTGCGGCGCCGCGCTGTGCGAAGCGGCACGGCTGCTGGACTTCGATATCGCAGTATTCGACACCCGCGTGGACTGCGTGACCGACGACGCCTTCGCCAGCGCACACATCTACAGCGGCAGCTACGCCGAACTCACACGCGCGCTGGACACGCCGCGCGACGTCTACGCCGTGCTGCTGAACCGCGATTTCGGCGCCGACATCGCGAGCCTGCGCGAACTGTGCGCGAGGCCGCCGGCCTTCCTCGGCATGATGGGCAGCGGCCGGCGCATCCGCCAGGTCATCGAGGCACTGCCGCAACACACGGACGCACTGCAACGCCTGCAGGCGCCGATAGGACTCGACATCGCCGCCGAAACGCCGCAGGAAATCGCGGTCAGCATCCTTGCGCAGCTTGTGCAGGTGCGCCGCGGCCGCGGCATTCCGCGGTGAGACCGTAGCCTCTGCGGCAATCACTGTACGGTCCGGCAGAGGCAACGCGCCGAGGTTTCGGAACGCGATCGCGTCGCGGGCGCACCCGGCTCGCGGCGACAGGCTGTTCTCGGACCACCTGACGGTACGTAGCCCTGCGCTATCCTGCGGCCATGCGCGTGCCCTCCTTCTACGTTCTGCTGCTCGGCTACGGCGGCCTCGCCGCCGCCGTGATGGCCTGCCTGTGGCTGATCACCCTGGCGCCGATGCGATTGGGCTGGGGACGTGAACTGATCGGCGCCGCCATTGCAATCGTCGCGATGAGCGTAGGCCTGCAGCTCGCGCGGC